>CAMLHQ010000064.1 GCA_946479785.1 uncultured Nitrospira sp. | reverse complement strand
CAGGATCCCTACGTTCCGCCGGACCTCTTTTATTAGTTTGCGCGCTACACCGTGGGCAAGAATCCCACGAGCATCACCCCTTTCGATATCAATCAGGACGGCATCACGGATCTTGTGACGACCAATGTCAGCAGTAACACGTTGTCGATTCTCATTGGAAACGGAGACGGGACCTTTCACGATCAGGTGCAACTGCACGTCTGTCAGGAACCGAGATCGCTGGCAACCGGGTTGTTTAACCGCGATGCCTACCCCGATATCGTATTGGCTTGCGCAGGTGGCGACCAGATTGCCGTCTTGTTCGGTCGCGCCGATGGCAAATTCGAAGAAGGGCCGCAATACCCTGTGCATCGTACGCCAGTTGCCATTGCCAGCGACGATTTGAACGGCGATCACATTGCCGATTTGGTTGTGGCCTTGCGCAACGACAAGATCAAAGTGTTTCTCGGACAGGGCAACGGAGAGTTTCGACATGGTGCACAGTACGAGTATGGCGACACCCCGACCTCGGTCGCCTTGTCGGACCTCAATGGAGACGGGAAGACCGACCTCGTGGTGACGAACGGGGGCCCTATGTCGAACGCCGTCTCAATCTGGATTGGAAACGGCGATGGCACCTTTCAGCAGCCGACGGATTATCGGTCCGGGAGACGCCCGTTAGGCGTGAGCTTTGCCGATTTCAACAACGACCGTATCCAAGACCTGCTGGTGATCAATGGAGAGCGGGACAGTTTTTCTACGTTTCTTGGGAATGGCAATGCGACCTTCCAAGCTGGCCGTGATTCCGGGGCTAACGCCGGACCCAACTACGGATTGGCCCGTGATTTTAACGGCGACCACCGAACCGATGTCGCGATTGTGAATCTGCAGTCGAGCGATCTTTCAATCCTTTACGGCCGCGGGGATGGGACCTTCGAGTATCCCCCGAAGAATTATCGGACCAAAGCCGGACCCTTCGCTGTCGCACTGTACCGAGTGACCACGAAGGAAGTCGAGGAGCCGGGGCTCGTCACTGCCGACAACGGCGATGGGAGCGTCTCGATTTTTCTCCATCGAGGACTCAAAGGGGGGCTGGCATCCAAGACGGCTGCTTCATCGTCGGAACAGTCAGCACCGTAGTCCGCAGCATCCTGTCGGCGGAGTGGGCGAATAAGCCCTCTGCTTGACAGCCTGGGACCCCTCGGCTAGAGTGACCGACAGGCGCGGCTTTTAAGCTGGTTGGCTGCCCTACGAGGAAGTGGTGAGATCCTTCTCATGGTGGTTCGGCATTGGCGCGCTTCTCACCCTATCCGTGCTGATGGTTCAGGGGGGAGTACGCGACCTGTTTGATGGAGCGCATCCCAGCGGCGGAGCGAGTCCTTACCTCTCTTTTGGGACCACGATTTTTGGGGGAGGTTTGTTGGCAGGCTGCTTGGCGTTGGTCATGAAGCGGATCAGGTGAATGGGTTGTAACTATAACTAGGCTCATGGATTGTTTGAAGTGCAAAGGGTTCATGATGGTCGAGCGGCATTACACGCTCATGAATCGGCGCCTTTACGCCCGCTGTTTGAATTGCGGGTTCTGGATCGATCTCGCCGATCTTCTTCGATTTTTCCACAAGGTCATCGATAGCGGATTCCGGGGAACCAAAGTTCGGGAATCCTTTACTCTGTGATTGGAAAGGGCACACTGCGCATGATGTCTCGTCGGATATCTCCAATCGCCGATCCCGTCGTTGTGGCTCTCTGGGTGCTGTTCATCAGCATGTCCATCCTCCTTCCCTCAACGGCTCAGGCCAAACGTGCGATCGGCAAGACGAGACACGTCCATACTGTCAGCCAGGAGAGTCAGGCTCAGGAAAATCAGGCTCTGCCTTGGCGTCGAGTGCCGGCACACAGCATTTTACTGAAAGAATTGAATAGCGGGCGTGTGCTTTATGAGCACGAGTCGGGAAAACGATTGTCTCCGGCCAGTCTCACGAAAATCATGTCGGCCCTCGTGATTCTTGAACAGGGGAAACTCGACGATCTCGTGACCGTGAGTCCTGCGGCGGCTCGGGCTCACAAGACGCATCTCCGACTGAAGACGGGCCAGGTTTTCAAACTTGAAGATTTGTTGAAAGCGATGTTGATCGTGTCCGCCAATGACGCCTGCTTGGCCGCTGTGGAGCATGTCGGCGGCGATGAAACGCAGTTTGTCATGCTCATGAACAACAAGGCAGCGGCATTGGGATTGCGCGATACGCATTTCAGCAACGGATGTGGCTTTGACGGCCCCGATCATTATTCGACGGCGGAAGATCTCGCAACATTGAGTGTCATCGCACTCCAGCAGCCGACTTTCCGTGAGCTTGTGCGGGAAGAACGAGCCATGATCATGCCGATCAACGGCACCCATGCCTACGTGCTTCATACAACGAATCGCCTCCTCGGGCGGATTCCCGGTGTAGAAGGGATCAAGACGGGCTTCACCTCAAAAGCCGGGCGTTGTCTCATCGCCAAGGTATCCCAAAACGGCAGCGATCTCTTGTTGGTCATCTTGAACTCCAGCCGACGTTGGAATACCGCCACGAGCCTGATTCATTATGGGCTTCGCGCCTCCGGCACGCCTTCATAAAGAAGTCCGTTCCGCCTTTCCTTCCCCTCACCGTTCTCCGAATAACAATCACCCATTGTAATGTGAGCAAGATTGTTCCCGTCCTGGATCAGGAGGGCAACGACAGCTTCCCGGAGGTAGTCGACAGGTTAGCGGATGGGGGAGAACTCGATGTTGACGTCTTTCCCGAGATAGTTAATGACGAATCCTTGCTTGTCGTAGGCCAGCACAGCGCCCATCACGTTCTCGTCGCCGTAGTCTTCTTGCCCCAGCAGCTTCCTGATGTCTTCGGGGCTCTCGCTGTTCAGGACATTACGGAATAGGCCGCGTGTTTTGTACGCGAAACGATTGTTGATGAAGATCAGGTCAACCTTACCGTCTTGCACACGGACACCCGCCATAGGACCAGTCGGCTTGCGTTGATCCACTAAGAAAATGAACAAAGCCTCCTGCTCGACTTTGATACCTGGAATCTTCTCATTGACCAAGATGTCCATGGCCTTGGACTCGGCATCCCCTATTTTGACGCCAAACAGCGAGACGTCGGGGCTCTTGATCGCTTTAGGGTCCATCACATCGTTCTTGCTGAGTTCGTAGGGTTCCGCAAGCGCCGATGCTACGAATAGACCGATCATGCCAATCCCCAGGCATGTCCGGACGCACACTCGTAACATCACATTCATCAACTCCTCCTTATGTCCAGGTCTAAGTAGCACCCGCGTGGACATTCGATGTGAAAATCGGCGGTTAACCAACCAAATTCATTTTATCGGAGGGTAAAGCAACTTGCAAGGAATAGCCAGGCAGGGGTCCATATTTCAGTCTACCCAGCGGAAGCTTCCTGCGTTCATCCCGCGCCCGCAGTAAAAAGTTGCCCAAAACCGGCCGTTGACATTATAGTTAGTGTTCCTATATTAGTAGAGTAACGGAGGCGCCGGCTCGTGGGGCGGGCGACAGCATTCACTTTTGCGACACTCTGCTGTCGCGGCATGAAGGAGGATGTATGATTGCGTATTCAGCATTGATCAGGTGCGGAATTTTAGGAGGGACGCTGTTGCTCTCGGCGGCGGGCTGTGCCGAGACACAAACAATGCAGACTCCAAGATCTCTTTATGATCGTCTCGGAGGCAAGACGGCAATTTCAGCGGTGATTGACCAGTTCGTCGCGAATGTGGCAGGCGACAGCCGCATCAATGGCCGCTTTGCCACGACGGATATACCGAAGTTGAAAGGGCATCTCGTTGACCAAATCTGCATGGCATCCGGAGGACCTTGCATATACAAGGGCCGCGATATGAAAACGACACACGCCGGAATGAACATTTCCAATGCCGATTTCGGAGCGTTGGTCGATGATTTGGTCAAGGCGCTTGATACCTTCAAAGTTCCGGCTCGAGAAAAGGAAGAATTGCTTGGCCTCCTTGGTCCAATGAAGAAAGATATCGTTGAAGTTCCATGATGGTGATGGGGTGGAAGCCTCTTTGGCTTCCACCTTTGCTACAACGATCTATGATATGGATCTATACTCTGCCGGGTATGATCAGGAGCAATGTGCCGAGTTCGCGAAGACGTTGAAAGTACGGACGGCAATCCTCTTCAAGATCTTCTTCCAATGTTTCCAGATCCGAAAGACAATCCACGACAATCGCACGCCGCTGTTCATCCAAACCGTCTTGGCTGTCAAGAAAATAGACGACGCAGCCACTAATGACCGTATCCAAGGTCATCAGCGGTCCTTCGTGCTCGCTGCCCACCAGCGGCCAGCCGTCGTGCTTATGAGCTTCCCACAGCCTGACAATGATTTCTCTGTCCATCGAGCGGACTCGCTTCCGCCTGTCACTCTCGCCCGATCCATCCTAATGCATGCAGCAGCAGCAGCGCCAGAGCGCAGAGCCCAAGGCCCCAAAATCGATAGTCCACGTCTTCTCGGCTCAGGCACCATTCAAGAAGGCGCGCGCGCAATTCTGTAGGACCCAGCCACAACAGGGAACCCTTCGCCATCATGGCAAATGCAGTAATCATCCAAAGAGGACTATAGGCAATATCGAATCCCAGGATGAGTAAGGCGACGCCGGCAGCGATAGCAAGAATTTGCCAACGGAAGATGCCTGGTGTCATCGCGGTAGCCTCCCGAACTCGATGTATGACTGCTCGGGGAGCGATGAGCAGCGAGAGGCCATCGGCAGCCCAAATCCCGGCAAGAAACGCCAGTGTGTACTCTTTCATGGGCGCAGCCCGGCGATCGCTACAGGTGAAAGAATGGATGTGTCCGGCTGATCACGGGTAAAGTCCACGATGCAAATGGGCCTGCGCCACTTTTTCGATTCCGCTCATCAGCGCGGCCATTCGCATCGAGGTGCGTTTCGCGGTCGCGAATTCCAGTGTCCGCTGAAAGGCTGCGATCATGTGTTCTTGGAGGCGGTGCTGAATATCGGAAGCCTTCCAAAAGAATCGCTGGGCGTCTTGCACCCACTCAAAATAGGAGACGATCACCCCGCCTGCGTTTGCCAGGATATCGGGAATCACAAAGATTTCTCTGTCCTGCACGATGCGGTCGGCTTCCAACGTGGTTGGTCCATTGGCACCTTCCGCAAGTACTTGGCAGCGCAGTTTGGCCGCATTCCGTTCGGTAATCTGTTCAGACAGCGCCGCTGGTACGAGCACGGTGCAAGCGAGCTGAAGCAGTTCGTCATTGGTGAGCCGATCTCCTAACTTGGTGTCGGTGAGGGATTGCTCTGGGTGCCTATACTGCAAAAGAAGCTTCGGAATGTCGAGGCCGCGCGCATTGTAGATACCACCATGCACGTCGCTGACTGCTACGACCTTGGCTCCGGATTCATGCATAATGCGTGCGGTGTGGGAACCCACATTCCCAAATCCTTGGATGGCAACGGTGGTATTGCGGATGTCCAATTTGAGGTGGCGGAGGGCTTCGAGGGTCACGCAGACGACCCCGCGACCTGTGGCTTCTTCCCGGCCAAGACTCCCTCCGATCGAGAGCGGTTTGCCTGTCACGACACCCGGCACGGCAAAGCCGACCTGTTGACTGTAGGTATCCATGATCCAGGCCATGACCTGCGCATCGGTACCGACGTCAGGAGCCGGTACGTCTTTATCGGGGCCGATTAAGGGGAAAATCTCCGCCGCATATCGACGAGTGAGGCGCTGGAGTTCCGCCCGCGATAGTTGCTTCGGCGCGACAGCTACACCTCCCTTGGCGCCACCATACGGTAAGTCCGCCAAAGCGCATTTCCAGGTCATCCACATGGCCAATGCCGCCACCTCACCGAGGTTGACGCCGGCGTGGTAGCGAATACCGCCTTTGGACGGTCCACGGGACGAGTCATGTTGCACGCGGTAACCCGTAAACACTTCGACTCGACCATCATCCATCCTGATGGGCAGGCTCACGACCAATGAGCGTTGAGGATATTTCAATCGCTCACGCAGGTTGGAGTCGAGTCCCATCAAGTCTGCGGCCTGATCGAACTGTGCCACGGCCAATCGGAATGTCGGTGTATCGAGTTCGTGCAAAGATGACATAAATCGCTTAGCCCTCCGTGTGGTGTTCAATAAGATCAGGCATCCTGATGTCAGGTGAGGGGTTTGTCCATTCAAGATGAAACACGGACGCGAAGACCTCTGACACTTGGCGTGCAATCATTCGGAGGGAGACGGGCGATTGCGCGATTTCTGCCATAGTAGTGGTCGTACATTCCTCGAGACCGCAGGGAACGATATGAGCGAACGGCGACAGATCGAGATCGACGTTCAACGCAAAGCCATGCAGAGTGACTCCGCGGTCCACTCGCACGCCGATCGAGGCAACCTTAGCCGCTCCTCGGTCCGATTTCGTCCAGACGCCCGGATTGTTGACCTGTCGATTGCCGGCAATGCCCCAGAGGGCGAGCGCACCGATGAGCACATCCTCAAGTAACCGCACATAAGCCTTTGGTCCTGATGCGTGCTGGGACAACGAAAGGATCGGATATCCGACCAATTGCCCAGGACCATGATAGGTGACCGATCCACCGCGATTCACCGCTTCAATTGTGGCGCCAGTTTCACGCAGCGCTGCTTCACCTCGTCTCAGGTGAGCCGGCTTGGTGCGACGCCCCACCGTATACACCGGCGGATGTTCGAGCAACACGAGCGTATCCGTTCTGGTTCCTGAGACACATTCCGCATGGAGTCGTTGCTGAAGCGCCCACGCTTCTGAATAAGGCACTGGGTCTTCAAATGCGATCAGTGTAGCTGGCCGAGGAGCTTGAGGGATAATTTGCGTGGGAGTCTTACTCCGATCATTTTGGGCCTGTTCGGGATAATCGATGCCAATCACTGTGCCGCCTTGATTGCGGTCGGTTTGGGAAGCTGGATCGTGGCTTGCCCGCTCTTGCCGTGCAAGGTCAATTGGACGGTCGGTTGATCCCCTGACCGAAGCAGGGCATGCCAGAAGTCCCCCATGTTAAACACCTGATGCTGATCGACAGCCGTAATGATGTCGCCGTTCTGAAGCCCGCCCACTCCGGCCGGCTTGGCTGCGTCGACCTGAAGCGCCAGCACACCCCGGTCACCTTCGAGGCCGAAGCTGGCCATTACGCTTGGCGTAATTGTGACTGGTGTGAACCCCAGATCGGGACGGTAAATGGACCCGCGAACCATCATCGATTGGATGTGCGGGTAGATCGCTTCCATGGAAAGTGCATAACTGATGGCTTGCGCAGACGGGGCGATAATGACATTGATGCCAATAACGCGACCAGAAAGATCAACCAGTGGGCCCCCGCTGTTACCTGGATTAATGGCGGCATCGGTTTGAATCAGATCGTAGAGCGTTTCACCATCGGGAGTCAGGACTGACCGATCGACTGCGCTGACAACGCCGACAGTAACTGTCGAGCCGCCTTTCAGCGCCAAAGGATTGCCGATCGCGACGACTGACTCTCCGATTTCTAAGTCGGGTCGAGGGCTTAGCTCGGCCGGAGCCAAATCCTGCGCATTGATCTTGACGAGGGCAAGGTCGAGCAGGAAGTCACGGGCGACGACGCGGCCTGGCGTCAGACGACCGGTTGAAAGGCCCACCACGATGCTTTTGATGCCGGTGACAAGATGGTTGTTCGTGAGAATGTATCCGCTATCATCGATGATAACCCCGGATCCCGATCCCGATTGAGCTTGTGAGGGGCTGGCCGGGACGCCGCGCGTGAGGATCGTGACGACGGAAGGGCGAACCTTTGCGACTACCGCCGGGACGGAGAGGGTCTTGTCCATCGAGACGGCAGCGCCCCCTCCTGGATTAGCTAATCCTAGTGAGCGGGTGACGAGGCTTAAGAGAGCGATCGTGACGGCGAAGGGGAAAACGAAGCGGGATGTGGTCCATCGTGCCATAGGCCTCATCTTTCGAATCGGCCTCATTCTCGCACAACTGTCTCCTCAGGAAAAGCCACGGCGAAATAGAACGGGGTGAGGAAGGCTCCTCACCCCAACTCATTGCATTCAACGACGCCATTACTGGATGGAGGCGAACATTTCCTTAATAGCTGGGGTCTTCAGCTTCTTGAGGGCTTTCGCTTCGATCTGCCGGATCCGTTCCCTCGTCACCGACAGACTTTGTCCAACCTGCTCAAGCGTGCAAGGCTGATCGTAGCCGATGCCAAACCGGAGACGAATCACCGTCTGTTCGCGTGGGGTCAGGGTCTCAAGAATACGGTCGAGCTGATGAGTCCTTTCCGTTCGATGCACGTGGGCATCAGGCAGGACTGCCTGCAGGTCGGGCAGAAGCTCGCCGAATTCCGTTCCGCCATCACCGACCGGATGTTCCAGCGCGACCGGTTCTTGAAAAGCCTGCACCGTTTCGTGCAAACGCTCCGGTCTCATCTTTAATACGCTGGCAATTTCCTCCAGCTTGGCCGGTCGACCGAGTTGCTGCCCTAGCCGCCTCGTCACACGAAGAATCCGATGCGAAGCCTCCGTCTGGTGAACCGGAATGCGAATCGTGCGTGACTGGTCTGCCAAGGCTCGCGTGATACCCTGTCTGATCCACCAGGTGGCGTACGTGCTGAACTTGAACCCTTTGCGGTACTGATAGCGCTCCGCCGCCTTCATCAGGCCGATATTACCTTCCTGTACCAGGTCCAACAGCGTGAGGCCGCGCCGGGTGTAATGCTTCGCGACATCGACGACCAAACGAAGATTGCACCGCACCAACTCATCTTTTGCCTGTTCCAGGACCACTCGCGCCTCACGCAAAGTTGCAAGGTCGCTTTTCAAAGACCTGCCAACCGTTATTGGCAACTTGTTAGGTCCGGCTGTCGTTTTAATGAGGCCGAGTATGCTCTGTTCAGCCTTATCCAAGGCGGTAGCCGACAGGCCGCTCAACCGTCGAACCGTCTGCAGCGTATGCTGGGCTTCAATCACTGTGTCCGAGCGCTTTACGCGCGAGAGGAGTCGATGGCCATGACGTAGTGTCGTACGGATCGTGCTTGATCCCTGATCAATCCGTTTGGCCAACGCCGTTTCTTCTTCTCTCGTTAAGAGCGCCCGTTCGCCGAACGATTGAAAATACAACGACTCCAGCAGGAACGGGCTACTCGATTCGAGCTGCCGCTTAACGGGTTTTGCCACTTCTTGAGCCGGCTCCTCATCCGACACACCGCGGCCGATCATGTCCAGCAAATCGCTATCCTCAGAATTGTCGGCATCCGCGTCTTTCATCCCTGGCGGCTTCTGCTCCAGGCCATCGCTAGAGAACAAGTCATTTTTCATTTGAACGTCCCTCCTCGCCATCAGACTGGCGGCCCTCGTCACTTCGTAACGGAGATAACCTTATTCTATTAAGAGGCAACCTTGATACAGAAAGATTCAACCAGGGATGGCCCTGGTATTTATCGGCACAATATTCTACGCAGCAAATCCTATGCTGGATGGATCATGAGAATGGACAGCGGCCATCATACTGAAAGATTGGGACTATTAGAATTCCCTAATGAGGAAACGCCCCTTGGAGCTGAGGCAATGATGTTGCGGCTGTGTAGGCTTCATGATAGAGGCGACGCTGATTTGCCACACCCGAGCAGGTGATGAAGCCTTCATGCGGTCAACCGCAGGAGACCAAGACAATTGGTCGATTCCAACCAGGTGACATTGTTGAAAAGCCGGTGCCGCGCTTCTAGAATGGCCACCCATGTCACACCTGCAAAACGGCGAACGTATTCATCTGGTCGATAAGAAAGGGCGTCACTATGCCTTGACCCTCAAGGCCGGGGACCTTTATCAGCTAAGCGGGCACAAGATCACGCATGATGAATTGATTGGCAAACCGGACGGTTCGCTGGTGACGCTCTCTGGAGATAAGATGATGCTGGCGTTACGTCCCACGTTCGGGGAGTATGTGCTCAAGATGCCACGTGGCGCACAGGTACTTTACCCGAAAGATCTTGCGCTCATTCCCATGTGGGCAGATGTGTACCCAGGAGCGCGGGTTTTTGAAGCGGGTACCGGATCAGGCGCATTGACAATGGCACTCTTGCGGGCGGTTGGGCCGAGAGGCCAGGTCGTGACCTATGAAGCCCGGGAGGATTTCGCAAGAACCGCGATGACCAACATCGAACGTTATATGGGCGCGGTGCCGAATCTTGTTTCCCTCCGCAAGAACGCCTACGAGGGCATCGATCTACTGGACGACGGTGTGCCATTTGATCGCCTCGTGCTTGATCTTCCTGAACCCTGGCAGGTTGTGCCTCACGCAGCGCGTGCGTTGCGATCGGGGGGGGTCTATTTGAGTTTTGTGCCAACCGTGCCTCAAGTACAGCAGACTGTGGAGGCATTGGAACGTGCCGCGGTCTTTGGCATGGTCGAAACATTTGAAACTCTCTTGCGAACTTGGTCCATTCAAGGTCGCAGCGTACGACCCGACCATCGTATGGTGGCCCATTCTGGTTTTCTTACCGTGGCAAGAAGAGTGGAGGCGGGATTCTGGTCGCCATGTCAGACGGGCAAGCCTACGGCTGAGGACACTGGTAGTGAAGCACGAGGAGAGGACGAAGCCTTATGAATCGATTGGAAGGGAAAGTCGCCGTCGTGACCGGAGGAAACGCCGGAATTGGAGAAGCGGTGGCGAAACGCTTCGCTGACGAAGGCGCGTCAGTTGTGGTAACTGGTCGTCGGCAACAGGCGCTCGATCGCGTGGTGAGCGGAATCAGGCACAACAAGGGCAAAGCACTGGCGGTTGCCGGTTCGGTGACGGATGAAGCGCATGCCCAAGACGTCGTGCAGCGGTCGCTCGACAGCTTCGGACGGATCGATATTCTGGTGAACAATGCCGGGATTGGGGATTTCGGGAAGCGACTCCATGAAACCGATGACGTCACCTGGGCGACTGTCCTGGATGTGAATCTCACCGGCGTTTTTCGCATGACGCGAGCCATTGTTCCTCAAATGCTCAAACAAGGATGCGGGGCGATTGTGAATATTTCGTCCATCGCCAGCCTGGTCGGCATTCCCACCTTGACCGCCTATGCAGCGTCTAAAGGGGGGCTTGATGCGCTCACTCGAGCACTCGCGATTGATTATGCCAAAGATGGCATACGCTGCAACGTCGTGAATCCTGGATTGATCGACACACCGATGGCGGCTCCCCTGATGGCGAACCCGGACCTGCTCCAACCGATCCTGGCCCAATATGCCATTCGCCGCCCAGGCACTCCGGAAGAGGTGGCAAACATGGTTTTGTACTTGGCATCTGACGAGGCTGGCTGGGTGACGGGCGGGACGTTCACGATTGACGGGGGTATGACGGCAACCAAAGGATGACGGAGAGGACTATGCTGGATTGCAAGGTTCAAACAGTGAAATCGACACGCGGAATGCTAGCCGCAGTTGTAGTCGGTCTTGCCGTTCTACTGGGCATCGGTTTGACTTCCGTTCGGTCTAGTGATGGGACGGAATTCACAGGTACCGTCCTCACCGTGGATCAGGTGGCGGGAAAGTTCGCCGTCAAGAAGGATGGAGGGGGAACTCGTTTCACCTTTGTCGTCAACGAAAAGACGACATTCAGCGGAACCGGCCTGACTTCCTTGAAGGATCTCAAAAAGGACGATCATGTGGTGGTAGTCTACCAGGTGCAGGGTGCAAAGTACGTGGCGGCACGCCTCACCAAGAAATAGGCCCTGCGATGGACATTAACGCTCAGACACGGTTCTGCGGCGTGATCGGCAATCCGGTTGAGCATTCGCTCTCTCCTGCTATTCACAACGCCGCATTCCAAAAACTTGGACTCAACTTCATCTATCTGGCCTGGCGGGTTGAAGCGATCGGTGATGCGATCAAGGGTCTCCGCGCCTTGGGAAACTTTCAGGGAGCCAGCGTCACGATCCCTCACAAGGTTGCCGCGATCCCCTTCCTCGACGAAGTGGAAGCGACGGCTCGCCACATTGGCGCCATCAATACGATCGTTGTCACAGACGGGAAACTCATCGGCGCCAATACGGATGCCACTGGAGCACTCCGTGCGTTGCAGGAGGGTAAGGCTCCACTTCACGATGAGTCGGTGGTCCTCCTCGGTTCAGGTGGAGCGGCCCGGGCCATTGCATTCGCGCTCGCTTCGGAAGCGGGTGTCCGCCGGCTGCATCTATTGGGTATCGAGGAGCAAGAACGCAGAAGCCTCGCGTCGGATCTGAAAGCCAAGACCGGAGTAACGGTCGAAGATGCCTATCTTGACGAAGCTTCACTGAAAGCCGTATTGCCAGAGGCCCGCGTGCTGATTCACTGCACGCCTGTCGGCATGGCTCCCAAGATCGGGAAGAGCTGTGTGCCTGTTCAGCATCTTCATCCGGGGCTTACGGTCATGGACATCGTCTACAATCCTCGCGAAACTCAGTTGCTTGCCGATGCGAGGACGGCCGGCTGCCACACGATTGCCGGACTTGAGATGTTTCTCTTTCAAGCCGTGGCACAGTTCGAACGATGGACCGGCCGGTCCGCCCCCGTCGACGTCATGCGCGCCGTCTTGGAATCGCGTTTTTCATGAATATTGTGCTGATCGGTTATCGGGGTACCGGGAAGAGCACAATCGGAAAGGTCCTTGCTGCAAAGCTGGGACGAGGACTCGTCTCCACGGACAAGGAAATTGTCCGGCGTGCCGGGCGATCGATTCCTGAAATCGTCTCGGAACATGGATGGGAACATTTCCGCGACCTAGAGTCTGAAGTTTGCAGGGACCTGGCAGGTCAGGACAATCTCGTCATCGACACGGGTGGAGGAGCCATTCTCCGTCAGGAGAACGTCGATGTGCTCAAACAACATGGCGTACTGTTTTGGCTCACTGCTTCTGTGGAAACCATCGCAGGTCGAATCGGCGGTGATACACATCGACCTTCGTTAACAGGGACGAAGTCGTTCGTCGAGGAGATCCAAGAGGTTTTGCGCGAGCGGACCCCCACATATCAAAGGGCGGCAGATCACGTCCTTCCTACCGATGGTCGATCCATCGATCAGTTGGTCGAGAACATTCTCGATCTTATAAAGCCTGTTGCTGATCTGTGAGTGTTTTAACGGTTGTTGTTCTTGACAAGCTCGATCTCGAAGTGTTTGAAATAGCTTTGTGCGCCCGTAGCTATAATTAGATGCGGTATACGCGAGCGCTCACCTACGTTAGGCGAGAAAATGGTCGAGAGGATTTAAGTACGTGATTTAGACGGTTGCTTCATTCGTCACAAATACCATCCTGCGCCCCTCTTAGTGCGCCTGTGGCTCAATGGATAGAGCAGCGGACTTCGGATCCGCGGGTTGGGGGTTCAAGTCCCTCCAGGCGCACCACTTATCCAATGGCACTCATCTCCTATGTCTAAATAGCATATATTTCGTTGCGAGCCAGCCTCAATACAACGTGCCCAGGAAGCAGGGCTGCTCTTCATGGGTGGCGAGCTCCTAGTGATGAAAACTGCTGAATTGTCCTGAGATTTTTCTTCTCCATATGATTTCTCCTCGGCGTATATTGTCCCTACGCTAGCGCCAAGTAACTTCGTCCCAGAACAGATGGACAAAGGTCTCGAACGGTGGAAAATTCTTGGCGTGCTGTTCTTTGGACCGAACCCACACGACTCGCATCTCCAAGCACCATGATCGTTGCCGCCCTGATCTGCGGAGGGTTAACCCTCTGGCTGCAGCGTGTTTCTTTGCGATGAATTCCTGCCTGAGTAGGTCTAAATCCGACAGGCTTTCCCTGGCACTAGCTATGCGCTTTTCACTTTTCCCCGCTTCCCCGGTTCGTTGAACACTGACAGAATGTCGACCGACAATAGGAGTGGGGAAACAACGGAGTTTCCCAACGTCGGTGGGAATCGTTGACGACTGGACAATGATGTCCTCTGTCTCTTCGGGACAGAGGACTTTTTTTTGGGGCTCGAGAAATCAGACAAACTCAAAGGGGCTCATCATGATGATCCGCCTGCTCAGTCTCAGTCATGTCGTTCTTGCTCTGACCATGAGCCTGATCATAACCGGTTGTGCGTCGATTCAAGAGGTCCGCCCTCACCCTGTTGTGTCTCAATCCTATGATCTTCCCGGCACGCTTGAAGCCAATGCGGTGATTCGGGCAGTCGAGCAGGCATTTGTTCGGACTCTTGCGATGCAGCCACGTATCCTTGAGGGTAGCGTACCCTCTCCCTTGCCGGCTAGCCCGGCGCATTTCAAGGTGGAAAATCGGCTGGTGTATCTTGATCGATTGGGGATGATCAGTATCCCGGAAGTCATCTGTCCGGAGAGTATGGCAATCGTACAGGCGTTAGCGGCCCGCCTGTCTGAGACATCTGGTCCGCATAGCTATGTCGGGTGCATTCAGGTTTATGCCGGAGGATATCGCATCCACATCGTTGATAGCGTACTAACAGTGTTGGAACATCGTAATAGTCTCACCGGATCGGTCGGAACCGAATCCGAGTCCGAGTCTCATCAAGATCCGCTGTCTCAGCTCGTTCGTGCGCTTCTAGAGCAGGTATCGGAGGCGCGGTTGGTGACCGAGTTTGGTCCTGCAGAAACCGTCATCCCTGTGTCGCAGGTCGCCATAAAGTCTTCAACAGACCAAAAGACTGTTATTGGAAAACGAGTGGCGCAAGACGCGGTATCGACTCTTCCTCTGGTCTGTCTGGGTCCAAGGTACGAGTCGGCCGCCGTGAGAGCAGCGCGCGGGGAAGGCAATCTCAATACCGAGCTTGACAGAGGTTCTATCAAGGCCGTGGCTGAGCCGGTCGACTCGTCTTATTTTCTGGTGGAGCTTGACGAAGGAATAGCTGGCTGGGTCGACGGCTCAGATGTCAGGAGGCTCCCCTGTCCGATCGGATGATTGGTCGCTAAGACCATCGGAACAGGCATGCGAATGCTGGGTCTACCGCGTCAATACTGCGGCTGCTGTTTCCCCATCATAGTCTCGGCCTTGGTTTGATGCACAGCATAGAGCTGCTGCATCTCGCCTGCGTACTTCTGCTGTTCCTGCGCTGCTGTCATGAGCGCACTACGCCGGAGCCCTTTCGGATCTTCGATGGGTCTGATCGCGGCTGCGGCTTGGGTGTATTTATTCACTTCCGCTTGGGCCCGCTGGGCCTCTCTTTGGTAGAGCAAAGCCGCCGTAAGGTGATCATCAGCCGTGCCGTTTGAGGCGAGTTGAGTCTCCAGCTGTCCCGGTAAGACACGCTCACCTGCGATAGAGCAGCCCGACATGACCCATACTGTCGAAACCAATGCGAAGGTAACAATTCCGAGTGTGGATCTCACTGTCACGACAGTCTCGCTTGAGCGTCGCATTGTCCACCTCCTTTTCCCTTACGCCCCCGCCGAATTTATTCAGGGCTGATTATACTCTTTTTAACTGTGTATATCTCTGTTATTTGTACAACGTCACGGTCACCTTACCGTTGAGGCCAGCAAGAAGAGTGCCATTTTGTCGATGGCCTTGTTCTGGTCTCTCTTCACAAAACAATTCATTAACTTGCACTCCTGTTGAAGCATACCCACAGGGGTACCTCAGTATCCTATGATTCGAGAGAGCGGAAATGAACAGGCCAGTCTGTGCGGCCTCGCCACATAAGAGAAGCTCGCAGGAGTCCAGGATTGATGCCCCCTCCTTCCGGCGGGCTGTCGAGCCGGCTAGTGCGTCGGATGGAAGCTGGAGTATAATCACTCGCCAGATTTGGGAAACAACGGTGTTTCCCGTGGTTGTCTAACAAGAGAAAGTGCGGACAGCGGCGTCCTCCGTCCTTGTCGGAACAGAGGGCGCTTTTATTTTTACTGCCATGACGAGCGAGTCACCAGGCCAGTGGTTCTCTATAACGAGCTGAAGCCTATGCAACGGGGGACGTCAAAACCGAGCAGCGGGGACGAGGCACGTCAACAATACGACCTCCAGGAGCGACGCATTGCCAAACTCTACACGGTTAGCAAGGCGTTACAGCACAAAGGGTGGTCGCTGCGCTTTCTAGCGCAAATGGTTCTTGACGCCGCGGTGGAGCTTTCTGATGCGGAGAGCGGGGCCCTCGTGATGTTCGACAAGGACGGGCAGCCTCCTGCTCATTCCTTTTGGGTGAACATGGATGAGCCGAAAAGACAGGCGGTCGAGGCCGTGCTCATTGAACGCGGACTTCTGAAGAAGCTGGACCATGGTCACCACGTGCTCCATCTCAGAGATCTCACGCTACAGTCGGTTCGAAATGGTGCTTCTTCTGACCAGCTTCCCTCGTATGCCTTCTGTGGGACCGCGATCAAGATATACGACGAGTTCTTCGGACGGCTGTATCTGATCAAGGAACAAAAGCGGTCTCGTGCATTCACCAACTTGGATGCACAGATGATTGGAACATTAGCGGTCCACGCAGGACTGGCCATCCACACATCCTACCTGGTCAACAAAGTTATGACCGCTCGATCGCAGCACATCGCGCTATTAGAATCCACCGGGGAAGGTATCTACGGCGTGGATCTCCAAGGGCGATGTACCTTTATCAATAAGGCTGGTGCCAGCCTGTTGGGTTACGAGGCTGAGGACCTGATCGGCAGGTCCATGCACGCAATGGTGCATCATACCCGGTCGGATGGTTCGCGCTATCCGATGGAGGCCTGTTCTATCTTTCAAGCCTATCGCACCGGACAGTCCTGTCGCGTAGACGACGAAGTCCTGTGGAGACGGGATGGGAGCTGTTTCCCTGCTGAGTTCTCTTCCTCTCCGCTGTACGAGGGAGGGATACTCACCGGCGCAGTCATCACCTTCCGGGACATTACAGAGCGAAAGCGTGCAGAGGAAATGCGTGCCCATCTGGTCGACCGTCTGATAAGTGCCCAGGAAGAGGAGCGGCAGCGAATTGCTCGTGAGCTCCACGACGCGACGGAACAGGATCTCGCATCTGTCCTGGTGGGTCTTCGGGCGATGGAGGAAGTGGCGACAATGAAGGCCATGTGCCAGAGGGCAAGCAAACTCCGCCAGGTTACGGCACACGCATTGGATGAATTGCAACGCCTGGTGCAGGGGCTCCGTCCAACATTGCTGGATGAAATGGGGTTGGCGGCCGCATTGCAGCGACTCTGCAGCGACTTCTCTCACGCTCATGGGATTCGAGTGGAGGTGCATGTGGGTCGGAATTTGGCTGAGCTTTCTTTGCCTTCTCCGATCGAAATCACGCTCTACCGAATCGTCCAAGAGGCGCTGACCAACATTGCCAAACATGCCGGGGCGACGACGGTGAGCATTCTTATCCAGCCAACCGTCTCTTCCATTCGACTGGTTGTGGAAGACAACGGGGTAGGTTTTGAACCGGAGACGATTCGCCAGACCGCGGCACAACAAGGTCGTCTCGGTCTGTATGGTATGGAGGAGCGAGCCAAGATCGCGGGCGGTGTCTTCACCATTGAGTCTGCGCATGGGCGTGGAACGACGATCCATGTGGAAATCCCTCTCGTAGCGGAAACTTCGCCATGACCGTTCGAGTGCTCATCGCCGATGATCACGCCGTTCTTCGAGCCGGCCTTCGTGCACTCATCGATGCCCAGCGGGACATGCGGGTCATCGGCGAGGCCACGGATGGAAAGGAGGCTGTCACCAAGACGGCTGCCACAAAGCCGGAGGTCCTCCTTCTCGACCTCTCTATGCCGGAACGCAGCGGACTGCATGCCATCCCGTTGATCCGACAGCAATCTCCCAGCACACGGGTGCTCGTCCTTTCGATGCACGAGGATCTCGCCTGTCTACGGGCCGCTTTCGATTCCGGCGCAGCAGGGTATATCTTGAAAAAGGTGGCCGACACGGAACTCCTGGCGGCGATCCGTGCTGTGGCCGGTGGGAAGAAATACATCTGCTCGTTTTGTCGGGAGATCCTCGCCCAGGCTGCGCTTGGGGTTGACCTCTCCGACACCGAGGGCGCCCTCCATGAGCGTTCCCGATCATTCAGCAAGCGCGAACGTGAGGTCTTGATCATGGTGGCCCAGGGCTATACGAACCGACAGATTGCCGAACGGCTCGAACTGAGCGTGAAGTCGGTCGAGAGCTACCGCGCCCGCGTTCAGGAGAAACTCGGCCTCCAGACGCGTGTGCAACTGCATCGGTACGCCCTCGCGACCGGTCTTCTCCGGGCAGATGGCCTCGACGAGCCAGATTCACCGGCTGCCCCTTAAGCGATCTGCCACGCTTCTCTCTTACTCACGCGGGTGTCAGGGTTTTCCTCGCATCAAGGAAGTAAGTTTCTCGTTTCCCCGCTTCCTTACAGTCCACCGGTCATGATAGCGAGACACAATTTGTGAGAAGGGCTGGCTCGTCCTCTATAGAGGATGAGCTCTCAATGGGGAACAACGGCGTTTCCCATCCATAACGTACTTGACTGACGGACAAAGGCGTCCTCGGTTCCGGACGGAACTGGGGACG
>CAMLHQ010000063.1 GCA_946479785.1 uncultured Nitrospira sp. | reverse complement strand
AACGAGCCCACGTTCCTTCACCGACGCACAACCGACAATCCTCCCACCTCCCTTCCATCCAAGCTCATCACATGCATCACGTGACTCCACACAGTTCACTCCCGCAAAACGATAGATCTACTTACTCAAGCGCTGTGCCATAGGTGTCGGTCATGCCAATCTACGCTACGAGGCAACACATTGTGTCGGTTATTCAATGGCTTTCATGATGGGGTGAGTCGATCTGCGAGGAGGTGAACGCCGAGATCTAATAAGAAGTCTGTCAGCCGGTACTGACGCCGTCGGCAGCGGGCCGCGCTAAGGCTTTGAAATTATGAGAGGCTTTTGTGTCAGGAAAACATGACGCAAGCACCAACTGCGGAAAACCCGAGCAAGCAGGCCTTGTTGTGCGTAAATCGGTGCACGAAGTGTCAGGAAAGAATGACAACGGTGCTACCGTTCGTCTTTTATGTAACGCCGCATAATTTCGTGAAAGTAGGGTCGCGGAACGCCAGCATCTTGCGCGGCATGTGTCACGTTGCCCTGATAGTGGTCGAGCTTGCTCTTGATGTAGCGGCGGCTGAAATCCTCCAGCACCTTCTCCTTGGCCTTGGCATACGGCAGCGAGAGGTAATCGTCCGCCGGATTGCGTCGAGTCTGGTCAGTGAACTGCAACAATCCAATCACATCCTGTGGGCTGATGCGGTTTCCTTTGGCCAACATCACGGCCCGCTCCATGACATTGCGTAACTCGCGCACGTTGCCGGGCCAGGGATAGGCCACCAATTCCGTCACCGCCGAGGGATGACAATCGGTCACATACTTGCCGAACTCCTTCGTGTAGCGCGCAATGAAGTGGCGCGCCAGCAACGGGATATCTTCCGTTCGCTCCCGTAGGGGCGGGACTTTGATCGCCATGACGTTGAGGCGAAAGAACAGATCTTTTCGAAATTCATTCCGCTTGACCTTCTCGGTCAGCTCCTGATTGGTTGCGGCGATGAACCGCGCACTGACTTTTTTCATCTGCACGCTGCCGACCGCCCGCATTTCGCCTTCTTCCAGCACGCGGAGCAGCTTGGCCTGCAGAGGAAGCGGAAGGTCGCCGATCTCATCGAGAAACAGGGTGCCCCCGATGCCCCGCTCGATGAGCCCCAGCTTGTCTCCCACGGCGCCGGTGAACGCGCCGCGCACATGGCCGAACAACTCGCTCTCGACCGTCCCTTCCGAAAAGGTCGTACAGTCCACGACCTGGAACGGACCGTTTCGTTCGGCGCTCCGTTCATGGATCGCCCTGGCAATGAGTTCTTTGCCCGTGCCGGTTTCCCCGATGATCAAAGTCGTGGATTGGACCCGGGCCGCCGCGTCGATCATCGCGGTCACATTCTGGAAAGCGGGACTCACCCCCACCAGTTCCTTGAACGGAAGGCTTTCGCCGTGCTCCGGCGGTTCGTAACGGAACAGAATTTCAGAAATCCGCATGGCGCGATGGATGCGCGCCGCAAAATCGAGTTTTTCAAACGGTTTGGTCACGTAGTCGAACGCGCCGCAACGCATGGCTTCGACGGCCGTGTCGACCGTGTTCACCCAGCTGATGATGATCACCGGGATCCGCCGGTCCCTCGCTTGAATCCGCCTGATCAGTTCGATGCCGCTCATGCCCGGCAGACGGTGGTCGGTGATCACCAAATCGATCCGGCGTTCGTCCAGAATGGCCAGCGCGCCTTCCGCGCGCGCCGCGATCACCAGTTCGACCTGCTCGTCGTCTTCGCGCGGCAATTCTTCTTCGACCGTACGGAGGAACATCTCCACATCGCCGCCGTTGTCTTCGACCAGGAGAATCGTGAAGACTTTCTGGGTTGTTCCGTTCATATGGAGAGCTCCTTTGTTCCGATGAGCATGCGCCGCCGGTCGGCCTGTTGTTCGTCTTCGCTGTCAGCCCGGCTATCCGCTGGCGGTTCCGTGGCCGGATCGGAAAGCCGGGACAGAACGGGAAGCCGCACATAGAACGTGCTCCCCACGCCGGGCGAAGACTCCACCACGACCGATCCTTTATATTGCTCGACTACTGTCTTGACGATGGAGAGACCGATACCGGATCCCGCCACATCCGCCATCCCCAACCGGACGAAGGGAAGAAAGATCCGGTCCAACATGCTGGCATCGATCCCGACCCCGTTGTCGCGCACGAAGATTTGCGCTCCGCGCTCGTCGTCCAACCACCCCATCTCGACATGAGGGTCGGGTCGCCTGCCCATGTACTTGATGGCATTCCCGAGGAGATTCTCGAAGATCTGTTTGACGTGAATCCGCCGACAGAGCAGCTTGGGCAGATCTGGCGCAATGCTCACCCGGATGCCTTTCGTGCGCCCGTCTTGTTCCAACAAGGAGAGAACCTCGTGCACCACGGAGTCCACGTCCACGCTTTCCAGCGGATCCGGCTGGTGATTGATGCGCGCCAGATCCAATGTGCGCTCGGCCAGCGTGGCGAGATCGTTTCCCTCCTTCTTGATCCAGGCCAGATACTGCAGCCCTTTGGCGTCCAAGAGCCGACCGTAATCCCGTTCGATCCAGGAGGCGAATTCCGCCACGCGGCCGGCGGGCGCTTTCACCTCGTGCGTCAGCTCCGCGACTTCTCGTTCCACCGCGCACAATTGCTTCTGCAGGTACTGCGATTCTGATTCGAGCGCGTCGAAGAGCCGGGCGTTCTCCATCGCGACCGCGGCATGGGACGCAAATTGTTGGGCCATCTGGACATCCCACTCCGTGAACGTTCTCGGCCGGACCACACTCAACAACACCAAGACGCCAAGGCACTCATGAGGTCCCAACAACGGAACGCCCAGATAACTCTTCGCCCGGAATTCATCGCGGAACCGTTCCGGGCCGTCCGTGTAGGCCGAGAGGTCGGCCACGACGACGGGCTCTTTGCTATCCAGCGCCTGGTTGGAAAAGGGCGTTTCCTCCAACAGCAGAATTTGGTTGCGAATCCTGTCGAACGCCTGGCCGGACGCCGCCTCCACCATCCAGCATTCCATCGTCGGATGACGCACCATGACGACAGCCAGGTCGGCCTCCAGCGATTCAGCCGCCCGATCCGCGATCCGGCGCAGTACATCCTCCAACCCTGCCGGACCGAGCATGGCGATCTCCTGTCCCGTCGCATGCAGGCTGTTCAGTTCGGCAATGTGGTGCTGAATCGTTTCCGCCATGCGCCGGAACGTCCGGGCCAACTGCCCCAGCTCGTCGTGCGACTGGACTTGGATTTCGGCGTCGAATGCTCCCGCCGCCAGTCGGTCCGCGCCGGCTGTGAGGTGCGTGAGCGGTAACCGCACGAACCGGTCCAGATACGCCACGGCCGCAGCCATGAATCCGAGAAAGACAATCAAGAACCACGTCTGTCGGCTATGTAACGTTTCCAATCGTGCCGCGGTCTCGTGTTCCATGAGCTGGACCAACTGGTCCCAGCCGGCGACGAAATCATCAGCCTGATTGAGATAATCCTGCACGGAGGTCGACCGGTCGCCGGCCTTCAAGGCACGTTCCAACGCCGCTTTGACTCGCATCGACCATCGATCTTGTAGAGCCTGGAGCTGAACTGCGAGGAGAGGATTATGCGAAACGACGGAACCGTGGTGCGGCGTGCCGAACCTTAGACCTTCCACAACCCGTTCGAAATGCGCGATCTCATCACGGATCGCCTGGCGTTCTGCTTCCGACGATGATGGTGAGAGTCGTTGAATCAGGGACGCGAGCCTGTAGATCCGCATCCGCTCGGTACCGGCTTGCTCGATCGCTTTGCTCACGCCGGTCAGTTGTCCGGTCAGATGAGACTGGGTGACGAGAAACGTGCCGACCGTCAAGGACAGCAACGCGAACAAAGCTCCGACTTTCAGCAGAAGGGACTGCTTCCAACATGACCACCAGGCCCGCGCTGTCGCCATGTTTGCAGCGGCTCCATATATCGAGAAAAACCCAGCATATCCTAGATAAACCTGTGCATTTGACCAGTCGAAACATTACTGGTCGAGCTCTCGTGATATTACTTGCTTTTACGGCAAAGAATACCAGTAAGTAAGACAGAGGCCGCAGCCCGATGGTCTGTCGTGCTCGCCCAACGCGCGAGTTCGAAAGACCATTTTGAATAGTCGGCCCACAGCTAAGTGTATTTTAAGACTGGCTTAATGCCCGCCTAACTTGCCCCGTTTATCCTGAAAACTGACGGAAACCATCACCGCCGTCGGATGGCGATTTTTGGATGTGTTCCTCGCGTCGCCTCTCGCGCGAGGCGGGGGGTCAGAAGGAGGGAGGAGGAGACTGATTCAAGAGGGCAGGATACAGTGCTGAAAGTACGGACCAATTACAATTACAAAGGGCGCATCATTACTTTGATTCCGCGTATGGAAGGCTATATGTGGGCATGCCAGTATCTGATCATGAAATCAGGCAAGACTGAGATGGACGGCTTTCCGGCCGACACCTATTTTTCACGTGTAGAAGCAGAATCTGCTGCTTTATCAATAGCCAAAACGTTCATCGACCAATGTAAGCTCGACAAAGACCCATTAGGAAGTTGACGGCCGGACCACTGAGACCGGCGCGAATTGGGGTTCCCGGACATTCAGCACTTTGTACGCCTCTTCCGCCGTTCGAACCACGTGCAGGTTCGGGCGAGTTTCCGCTCCTTCCAACTCGAACATCCGCGCCATCCCGAAGAGGTCTGGGCTGGGCGCCACAAACACCACCGGCCGGCTCGGATCCGGCATGATCGGCTTGGAGCGGGCAAGGTCGCGCATCGTTTGGGAAGAGAACGCTACCGCCGTCACACCAGAAAAGTCGGTAATGCCGGAGAGCGGATCGAATCGTGTGACGTGGCCCTGGCCGAACCGATACACTTCCTGCAACTCGTCATCCGTCACCCGTCCTTCGAAGCGGGCACGAAGAATCCGATTCGTCGAATCGAACTCAATCTGATAGGACACGTGAGTT
This sequence comes from uncultured Nitrospira sp., assembly GCA_946479785.1. The sequence continues at coordinate 13,548 of CAMLHQ010000063.1, read as the reverse complement.
CCTTCTCCTTAATTCCTATCGAATCCTCTGAAACACATTGATGGCGAAAAGGACCACGGACACTCCAATTACGATATACGCGACGCCGCGTAGCGGTCAAGCGCAGTATTGTTCGTGTGGAGGTTGACTTCTGTCACGATTTCTTTCGGTACACATTGAGCCCGACCTTTTCCGCCCGATCCGGAATCGTCACATTTCCCTCCGTCGAGGCGATGATGATGGTCTTTCCCGATGCAGAGGGTCCAAACTCCTTCGAGAGATCCACCCTGATAGTCAGCGTCGTTCCTTCGACAGTCATCTCAACGTTCTTCATGATCGTATCCTCCCCACCCGTTCGACTCAGTGAACGCCCAACTGCGCACAGGGTCTGCGTTGAATAGGAACGGCTGGCAGAATACCTCCGCTCGCGTATTATTGATAGCGGCCGTTACTGCGGCAAGGCACGAGAGTGCGCGCTACACGACCACCGTGACATGGTCAAGATGCATGATCATGCGTCACCGCGCAGGGAATGGGAACGCCCGATAGCGTGGTGGCTTCGCGCTCAGACGCGCTCGTAGCCGTGACCTGGAGACTAAACCACGCTGCCGCGACACCCAACAAAAAAAACACACACCCGATCCCGAGCAGGCTGGTAGATTCGTCGGTCAGCTCCGTCATCCACCCAAAAAAGGAAATGCCGACCAGCGAAGTCGCCGTCGCGATCGCCGTGTAGATGGCCATGACTCGCCCGACCATCTGAGCCGGCGAGAATTCCTGGATCATGCCCCAGGCGATGGGAGTCCATGTTCCGAATCCCATTCCGATGATGGCCACAAGCAACGTCGCGACCGTCAGGCTGTGTGTCCAGACGAGCCCGCAGAGCGCTGCTCCTCCGATCACGCTCGAGACCGATACGAGTTGGAGGCGCTTGCGAGCATCCCATCGCGTCAACGACACGAGAGCCAGTGAGACCAGAAACAAGCCGATGCCGAGCCAGGACCAGAGATATCCCACTTCCACCGGGCCCAAGGCCAGCATCTTCTTTCCAAAAACCGGGAACAATGTCGTGAAGGCACCGGCTCCGAAGGTGTAGATGGACGCCATCAGAATCAGCATCAGAATGGTCCGCTGGGAGATCAGCGCATACCGGATTCCTTCCGTCAGGTCCTGGAACGTCGCGGCGACCGAGCCGACGTTCGGATGCGACCACACGCTCCGAGGAAGTCGGATCGGCACGAGACAGAGGGCCGACGCAAAATAGATCGACGCATTCGCGCACAGGACCTCCTGTGAGCCGGCAAAAGCGATACCGAGACCACTGAGCACGGGTCCGATGATGATGCCGATGCTCGTTGTACTCTGAAGCATCGCGTTGGCCGCGACAAATCGGGGCCGGTCGACCAGGAAGGGGACGGAAGAGGACAGTGTGGGCACGAACATCGCCGTCGCGATGCCATAGAGGAACACCAGGACGTAAAGCATGTCGACCGTAAAGACTTCAATTGAGAGCAAACAGGGAACTAACCCGATCAGGATCCCGCGCGTCACATCGGTAACGATTAAAATCGCTTTCTTGGGCAGCCGATCAACCGAGACGCCGATGAGCGGCCCTAAGACAATGGGCGGGAGCGTCTGAAGTAAGCCGACGACGCTGGTTTTCAGCGCAGATCCCGTCACGGAGTACACGAACCAGAGGAGGGCGAGTCTACTCACGCCGTCGGCCACTTGCGACAGCACCTGACTCCACCAGATCAGGGAAAAGTCACGGGTGAGAAGAAGACGGGGCATGAGGGCTGTAGATCTCCTATGCTCGCCCAACGCGCACACGGGCTCCATCGTATTCATAGAAAATCGGTGCTCGTCGAAGCGCGCAGTACTAGATCTATCAGCCCTCGCCCCTTAAGGACAACGAGCAAGCTTGGAGGGACATTGTAAGCTCGCCATCGCTAAGGCGACCACAGCGACAGTGTCCTGCACCTCTCGCAAGTCGCAGCTGCATCAACCATCCACCCGTGAGAGGAAAAAAGGACGAGCAAGCTCGGAAGGAGCATTTGATTAGGCTGCTTGCCGAAGCGCGCAGCTGGAGACCAATCGGGTCTGCGCCCTGCTAGGCGGCTGCCGGCTGCAAATTAGCGACTTGGGCTTTGCGGGTAAAGTGAGTGGCCACATACGCCGTCAGCAGGAGCACGAGACCGAGACCGATGAGACTCTCCCCTGGCCCGATCGCATCCGCGACCCAACCGAATCCGGACATGCCCACCATCGCTGCCGCCATCGAACCAGTGCTGAACGTCGTGAGCACTCGACCCATCAGGTGCGATGGAGTGACTTCCTGCAACAGTGCCCACACCACCGGATTGAGCACTGCGGCGCCCGCCCCCACCAGCAGCACAAACGCCGCCGCGATCAGCGGGGACTCCAGCACGCTGAGGGAGCACACAGCCAGCCCGCCCATGGTCGTCCCCCTGACGAGGACTTGCATACGGCTCCGAACATCGTCCTTCCGTCTCAAGGCCAGCCACGAGGACGCCGCGAGCATCCCGGCTCCAAGGGCAGACCAGAGCCAGCCGAGTTCAACCGGCCCCACCTGCAGCGATTCCTTCGCATACACCGGCAGGACGAAAACAAACGCACTCGCTCCAAGGTTGAAAAGGGCCGAGATGGTCACCAACATGAAGACGGTCGAGCGGTCGCTGAAGACGAAGCGGAATCCCACAGAAAGATCGCTCAGGACCGATCCCGCCGGCGCCGCGATGTTCGACTCCTGCTGTACCGTCTCGTTGATCCGGATCGGGATAAGGCACAGGGCAGAGATGAAGAACGTGGCCGCATTCACGTAGAGGACGTGTTGCGCTCCGATCAGCGCAATCAGGATCCCGCTCACGGCCGGCCCCAACAGGAGGCCGATGTTGTTCGTACCCTGAATGAGTGCATTGGCCGAGACGAGTTCGGATCGTCGGACCAGCAACGGAACTGCCGAGACCAACGCCGGCCCAAACACCGTGGACACCATCGATTGCAGGAAGATCAACACGAAGAGGCCCTCGAGTTTCAGGAGGCCGGCTCCGTACAACGCCGGGATGATGAAGGTCAACACGGTGCGAATCAGATCCACCCAGACCATGACCTGTTTCTTCTGCAGACGATCAAGATAGACACCGATGATGGGACCGAAGATCAACGGCGGAACGGTCTGCAGCAGACCCACCGTCGCAATCATCAGCGCCGACCCGGTCAGCTCATAGACGAACCACAGCAGCGCAACTTTATTGAGACCTTCGCCGACCTGAGAGGTGACTTGCCCCCACCAGAGCAATCCAAAATCTCGGGTCTTGACTAGCCGCCAGCCTCTGCTAGCACAGTCCGCCGATTCGGATTGCACGGTCGCTTGTTCGGATTTCCGTCTGATCTGCTGACCGATCATCGCAACGCCCGTCCTGTGAAGTACGTGATGACCTCTTGTAGTGCAATCGACGGACCAGGCGTGAAACTAACAAACGAAGCAACAGAAACAGGAAAAATGGATAAAAAATTGAAAAACCGTAGGCACGCGCTGACAAGCTCGGGTTGCGAAGCGCCCTAAGCAGGGAGTCACCTGGGGCGCTTTTGTGACACAGAGTGAAGGTAGCCCCCGCTAGGAAAGTCTCCTGAAAAGGGAGATTGAACGTGAGTCCCGCTCCGCGCTCAGGCCTCCGAGCCACCCAACTAAGGCTCGCTCGCTGAATCCTGCAAACTCGGCAGCCTCGAACAGCGCAGTCTTCGCGCTTGCGACTAAGAGCAAGCGCCGCGAGCTTCGTCTAGTTGGGTCCCGCCCCTCCGGCCATGCGTTCGCGGCCTCGCGTCCAATCGAATGAAGCAACGAGCGAGCTTGGAAGGAACATTGGAGGCCGCGTTACACGACGAGTTCGCAGGGCTGGAGGAAAGCCTTGAAAGGGACCGGGTGCCCCGAGAACTCCTCCACCAGCCTTGTTTGCAACTGTCTCACGGCTTGTACGAGTGCGGCCATCCGATCATCGTCGAGGGCCACGAGGAGCAGCTTGTTACGATCGTGTTGGGTGTGCGTCACCGAAACCGCGCCCGTTTCTCCGCTGCCACCCACCCCATGGATCACCGTGTACCCGGTAATTCCCAGAGTGGTGAAAATGACGAGCACCTCATCTTCAAATTGCTCCCGACAGACGATGGTCAGCATCTTCATAATCGTTCTCCTGGTTATTCCCGCCTGTGCACCGGCACATCTCTTATCAGATTGCGAAAGGCCCTCTGCGGAAGAAGCGATGAGAGGGTGGAGGTTGATTGGTCTCCCCTTGCGCGCATGCAGCGAGCGCTGCCTATCGTTGGCGTTCCAAGCTTGCTTGTGGCCTCTCGCGGGAATGGCACCCATGTCGCTCCCACTGCGCCCGTCGAGTGAGCACCTCCCTTAATCTAAAAATCCGATCAGTCTTGCGTGCGCATTCGGGGAGCACAGGAGCAGCATGGGTGGCAGTCCATCTCTCCTTTTGTGCGCGCTGCGCGAGCACAGGAGACCAACGGGTCACACTCCTCCGTCCCTCCAAGCTCGCTCGCATGGTTTTCGATACCCAGTTTGCTAGTGAACGTAACACAGTGAGAAAGGGACTGCGACGCCTCACGAAGGCTCCAACAAAAAAGCGGCCTGAGATGCCCCACCATCGCGGGTACCCCCATCTCCCGAGGAATAGCCAGGTACCCCTTTCCGACATATCCTGACCATGACGCTCATGCCTCCTCTCGAAAGGGAACACTGAATGTACGAGTCGTTTTACAAGCTTCGCACCAAGCCGTTCTCGCTTCTGCCGGATAGCGACTTCCTGTATGCCGGCTCGACACATCGCGCGGCCTACAGCACCTTGGAATACGGCCTGATCAACGAGGCACCGTTTATGGTGCTCACCGGCGAACCGGGGATGGGCAAGACCTCGCTCCTCCGGAAGCTGGTTTCTGAGCACGGGGCGAAGCACTCGATCGGTCTGGTCACGAACGCGCGGTACAACATAGAACATCTCCTGCCCTGGGTTCTGCTTTCCCTCGGACTGAGCAAAAGACAACTGGATCCTGTCGAGGCCTATTATGTCTTCTCGGAATTTCTGACTCACGAATCCCGACAGCACCGACGGGTCATTCTGATTATCGATGAAGCCCAGAGCCTGGGTACCGATTTGCTCGAAGAACTGCGGCTGCTGTCCAATTTGAACGACGGGAAAACGTTGAAGTTGCAGATCATCCTTTCCGGCCAGCCGGACCTTCACAAACTACTGCAGCGGATTGACATGACCCAGTTTGCTCAACGGGTTGCCGTCGACTGTCACTTGGAACCGCTTTCGGAGATGGAGACGGGGCATTTCATTCATCACCGGTTACACGTGGCGGGAGGACATCCCTCGTTGTTTACGAAGAAAGCCTGTGCCTTGGTGCATCGGTTGTCGAGAGGCAATCCGCGTCTCATCAATCAGGTGTGTGATCTTGCATTGATCCATGGCGTGGCAACGCAGGCCCGGGTTATTACAGGCAAGCTCGTCGCTCAGGCCGCTTTTGAGCGAAGCAAAGGCAAAATTCTCCCACTGTCGTCCCGAGAAGAACTGACTGTCTTGGCCAACGTACCGGACGATGCCAGAGACATCGAGGCCGCCACTCCGCAACCCAGCCCACCGCAATGGGCAGAACGTCCTTTCCCGGAACGCACAGCCACTCGTTCGGTCAACCCTGAGCCCTTCTTCTATGCAAAGGGAGTCGCGATGAGGAAGGAAGGCCGACAGAAAGAGGCGATCGAAATGCTCGAACTGGCGGGGAAGAGTCCGTCCTACCGAGTCAAAGCCCATGTGCAGATTGGACTCTGCCACAGAGCTGAGGGAGACCACCGGACTGCGATTCAGATGTTCCGCGCTGCGTTGAAGGATCCATCGGCATCTCGGACAGAGGTGATCGATATCCAGTATTTTCTCGCACGGACGCTCGAATCGGTCGGGGAGATCGCAGAAGCGGCAACCCTATACCGTGGTCTCGCCCAAACCCATCCGCATTTCAAAGATGCCGCCTATCGTGCCAATGAGCTTTCGTCGAAGGTCAAACATCTGACCAATGGCGAACGGTGGAGTGCAGGCAACGGGTCTTGGTTCAACAGGTGGCCTCTCCGCGTTGCTACCCCCTAATCAGGCTGATCCTCCTCCCTATTGAATCCGCTGAAACACATTGATCGCGAACAGCACCACGGACGCGCCAATCACGATGGACGCGACACCGAGAAGCGGGTCAAGCGCCGTATTGCCGTGCAGGAAACCAACTAACAACACCATCGCCGCGAGCAAACCGATGTTGTGGAGCCAGAATTGGACAGTGGCCAACCGATGAGAGCCCGCAGTGGGGAATTGGTGGTAGATCACGCCGACCAGCGCCAATGATACCCACCCCAGGAGATTGAAATGGGCATGCACGGGCACCAGGAGGTGATTGCCGGACGCACCCATATAGATGCCTAAACCCACTCCCATGATGAAGTAGATCACCGCTGCCTTGATCCATAGAACACCAGGACTACCCGTCATAGAATCCTCCGTGTGGTGGTAAATGGCACCGTGACTCCGGGAGGAGGCAGGATACATTGCCACCAAATTTTTGAAAAGTGGGTGTGCGAGTCGAACGATCGGTGTTCTTATGTGTGGTCGTGCCGAAGTGCCAGGAGCAGGTAGGGCGCCGTCTTGGAGGCTACGGGGCGATTTTGGCGAGAACTTCTTGCACGTTCAGCATGCCCGCTTTCCCAGGTGCCCACTCGAAGCGAGCTTCCATCATGACGCGATCCTGGTTACGTAGCAAGTTCATTGCACTTGAGCAGTTTGCCGAATAGGCAGCTTGCATGGCGCCGGTCTCGTCCGTCACCGTAAATGACTGAACACATTTATCCACGTATTTGGCCGGTCCCTTGATATGTTTAAGCTGATGCTTGGCAACGATTCCTTCGACCCGAACGATCTTCGATTGATAAGAGTCGGGATTCGCGAGCAACGAGCCGAGCTTCAGCACACTGCCCGCCCACGAAAGTGATGCGAACAAGCCGATAGACAGCGCCATCAAGACCCACCATCCCACGTATCGCCTGTAGTTCCAGCTGTCGTAAAACGCCATACCTGAAACTATAGCACCTCAGAGATCGCCTGCTCCCGGAGTCGTGAGCGAAATCGCTCAGCACGCACCGTGCCGGACGTACGCATTTGATTCACTTTTGTCACATTCCCGCTGGGAAAAGGAGACGAGCTTTGGAAGGACTATTATAAGGGATGAGAAGTCGGTGGCGGCAATCAAAAGCCCCGCATGAGCTGTAGCCTCAGTGGACCGCCAACGCGCTCCCAAATTGAGCTGGATCGTAGGATCCCCTTCCTTTATAGTGAGCTCTTTCTTAAGCCTCCGTTGCAACATGCCATCTCTGCCCTATCATCACCCTGCCGTGAAATTGATGGTGTTGGCGCTCATCACCTGCGCGTATTTTTTGGTGGGAAAGATCGGACTCGGCTTCGCCTCTGTGCATGTCAGCGCGTCGCCGGTATGGGTACCGGCCGGAATGGCGGTCGCGCTATTCCTGCTCCTCGGGTTCTCCATCTGGCCGGCGATCTTAGCCGGGGCGTTCCTCGTCAATGTCACAACCGCAGGGTCGATGTTCACGTCCGTGAGCATCGCAGTCGGAAATACACTGGAAGGGATCCTTGCCGCCTGGTTCGTTCAAAGGTTTGCGCATGGCGTTCAGGCGTTCGAATCTCCGTCGGGCATTCTGAAGTCTGCCCTTCTCGCTGGACTGCTGAGTCCGACCGTGAGCGCCACCATCGGTGTCACCACCCTAACGATAGGGCACTATGCGTTACTGGATGAATATGTAATCATCTGGTTAACGTGGTGGCTTGGAGATGCGACCGGGATTCTGATTGTCACACCGGCAATACTATTGTGGGCCCGGCGCCCCCGCATCGAATGGAACATTCGAGAAGGCATCGAGCTTGGCCTCTTATTGTTCGTGCTCCTTGTGACCTGTGAGGCGATTTTTGGTCCTTTTATCAATACGACACACAAGTATCCTCTTCAGTTTGTTCTCGTGCCCATCCTGATTTGGGCGGCATTCCGCTTCAGTCCACGAGAGACCGCCACGCTCACTGTTCTCCTGGCTGGTTGGGCCACCTGGGGCACAATCAATGGTCGAGGCCCCTTCACCAGTGAATCCGAAAATGAGGCGCTCTTGCTGGGTCAAGCCTTCCTCGCGGTGAATTCGGTCATGGCCCTCGCGCTCGCCGCCGCCGTGCAGGAGAGCAAGGACGCTGATGCTCGTTTCCATGAGACGGCTGAACGGTTGGTGAACAAGCGCACGGAGGAACTGCTCCACACCCAAGCCCGGTTGCGCACGATGGCCCAGGCTCTCACCTTGACCGAACAGCGCGAGCGCAAACGCATGGCCACCGAACTACACGATTATCTCGCCCAGCTGCTCGTGTTCGGCAAAATGAAGGTGGCGCAAATCAATGCACAGGTCCAGACCATGGGCGGTCCCGTGGCTGCGGTGTTCAAAGAGATCGACCAGACACTCACTAAGGCGCTCGAGTACACGCGCACGCTGATGGCGGAGTTAAGCCCGTCGGTATTGCACGAGTTCGGTCTGCCGATGGCGCTCCAATGGTTGGCGGATCAGATGAAGAAACATCGCCTGACGGTGGATGTCCGGCTCGGAACATCGCAATTGCCGTTAACAGAAAATCAAGCGATCTTGCTGTTCCATTCTGTCCGCGAGTTACTCATCAATGCAGCGAAACATGCCGGGACGAACACAGCCTCCTTGACACTCGATGTGTCGGATAACATGTTGACCATTGCCGTCCAGGATCAGGGAAAAGGATTCGATACCGAAAGACTTGAGCCGAAACAGCCTGGCCAGCAATTTGGACTCTTCAGCATCAAAGAGCGAATGGAGGAACTCGGAGGATGGCTGCGAGTCGAGAGCACACCAGGGAGGGGAACCACCATCACGTTGGGACTGCCATGCACATCACCCGTATCGTCCCAAGACAATTCTGGGACTGAACGAGAAGCGCATCCACCGGCATCGAAGGCCGCCGGCGTGCGGCGTGTCTTACTGGTGGACGATCATGCCATGGTCCGTCAAGGGCTTCGAGCCGTCCTGGAGGCTTACCCTGATTTATCCATCATCGGGGAGGCGGCAGATGGCCAAGAAGCCGTGTCCATGACGAGGAAACGGGCGCCGGACGTCATCATCATGGACATCAATATGCCACGCATGAACGGCCTTGAAGCGACAAGGCGGATAAAGAAGGAACGACCCGAGACGGTCATCATTGCGGTCTCGGTCAATGATACACCTGAAGTCCGGGAATCGATGCAGAAGGCCGGCGTCTCGGCGTTCGTGTCGAAGGAGGAAGCCAGCGAACGACTGTATGAGACAATCATGGCAACGGCGTGCACAAGGACACAAGAACCTCTTGCGACCTCTCAGGGCGACAGAAGATAAGACGGAGGCTCGTTGGAATCTTAGCGCATCCGCGTCACACGGAAGTCGCCTTCGAGCTTCCAGGTGTGACCATCCGGATTCAACGCTTCGCCGGTCCAGTGAAACGAATTGGGCATAATCTCAGAGAACATCCAGCGCGTGGGCGTCCCATCGGGACGAACCCCGACCTGCACAACATCCTTGCCGCACCAGCGGCCGATCTGTTCTTCCCTGTGATCTCCCGCCGGATTAAACCAGCTAATACGCCACGCCTGAATCGAAGGATCCCAAACCCGGAGGGTCGTGCCGTACATATTCAAGTGCTTGTCCAGATTCGCGGTGCGCTGCGTGAGGCGGGGCATGATCCAGATATCCTGGATCGCACGGCCTTCGAGCGCCCATCCGAAGTGCGCCTCTCCTTTGAGGCCCCGCCCGCGAACATCCATTGCCCAGTACACCCAGACATCCAGCTCCCAGCTTCCGACGAGCCATCCATAGGCATCCGCTGATTCCGGGATTTCGGGCGAGCGGAAAGGAGTCGCCAACAACATGCTGCGCGCGTACGCTCTCTCCGCGCTATCTACTGCGAATTGTTGTGTTGCCATCGTGACCCTCCTCGGATTTGCTTTATGTCACACCCTTCCCAGTCCGATAGCTTTTACCCGACTGTGAAGAGGGTTGGGACTGGGAAAATGACCAGGGGAGCCACGCTAGATAAAAATACGCTGGGGCTTCACCGAGGCTCGCCCAACGCGGAACGGCTAAAACCGGTATTGCAAACCGAGTGTCCCGTTCGTGTTGAAAAAGCTCCGCGCGTCTAGGCTGGAGGACCGTTGCGTCCGCTGAAATCCTACGGTGAGTTGAGCAGCAGGCGAGAGTTTGTAATAGACCTGCGCCGTGCCTTGATGCAGTGTATCCACGGTCCCGTTCAATGGATCGCCGGCAATGACACTTGTGAACAGCTTCACGCGGTACACATAGATCAACTCGAGCGAGAGCCGGTCCGTGAGGGTGAACAGCGTGCCGAATGACACGAAATGCTGGTGATAGGACACGTCGTCCATGAACTGCGGCTCGTTGCGCCCATCGGCGAGGCCGCGTTCATAGATGTAGTCGAGCGTCAGCGCCAACCAGGGAAGTGTCTGGAACTTTATGCTGGGTCCCACTGAATAAAACGTCGTGTCCCGCTCCGAGAATATCTCGTTGTAGAGCCGCAGCCCATAGCGGCCAAGCAGCATCGCCGTCCACCGGTCGTTCAGCTTCTGCTCCACCTGCATGCGCCAAACATGCTCGGTCACCCGCTCTTCTTGGGTCAGTCGATTCCCGCTCTGTCGCTCGATATTCGGACCGAGAAACAGATTCGGCACATACCGGTATCGGAACAGCACCGAGGTATTCGTGGCGACCTGTTGCTGTATCTGAAAGCGGTAGTCGGCGTGGTTGAAAATGGGATTGTTCGTATAGAGAAATCCGTCGCCTTTGAACGAGATCTGGGTGGTGCCCAGAGCCGAGGTCGACGTTCTTCGTACATCAATCGAGGGTTCCCATACGACATCAGACGGTTGGCCGACGGAGACTCGGACCGGCTGACTGGGATCTTCGCTGAAGGCCAGCCGCCTGGACGCCGACAGTTCGAACACATTGTCTGTGAAGATCGTCTTCGCTTCGGCGATCGTCGACCATTCTGCCGCCGAGAGGTTTGAAGAAGAGAGAGAAACCAGAAGCACACCGACAAGGACGAGGGCATACTCGCCGCTCTTTCTGTGAGGGAATGTAACCACGCGTTGCTTCGGGGGCTTACACGGGCAGCGTTTCTTCTAAGCTAAGCCGATCTCTTCTGTCACGACTTCTTTCGGTACATGCTGAGCCCAACCCACCCGCGCGCAAGCCCCCGAGGCCAGCAAGAAACAGAGAATGACCCCGTTGTGTTCCTACGTCTGGTTATAAGACGGTGACGGTGAACCCACGGTTCTGCAGAATGGACCGGATGGCGTTGACCTCCTTCGTCGTATAGTGAAGATTGATCGCGGCGGTGACCAATGCGTTTGCAGCCTGATTGAACGAGGCGTTTGCCGTCAGAAGAAAATGATGCTGGAGAATCACCATGTCGGTTTTCCCGGCGCCGATCGCCGAGCGAATCTGCCAGAGCGCGGCCGACCAGATTTCTCCATCGTCATGAACCTCGCCCACGATGTCTTCGGGATAGTGTTTCGTGCTGTCCAGCCGGCGAAGGCACGGCGGCGACGTCGTGCTATAGGAGGTGGCATCCCAATCGGCAATACACAGGTCTTGAAAGCCACCGCTGAGTTGGGCTCCAACACTGCCGGCCCAATAATCCCCAAACCCCTCCCCCATCGAACCAGCCTCCAACGAAGTTCCGAACCCGGGCACCTGGTTGTCCTGGATCGAATGGCCGTACTCATGCCAAATCACCTCGGCATCTTCTGCGTCGTCCACCCCACCCGTGCCATAGGTAATGGTCTTCTTGGATGGATCATAAGAGGAGTTGTCTTTCTTGAGCCGATCGACACTAAAGACCTGCTGCCGATTATTCACGCTTGAAAAGCCAAGGGACTGAATGTATCGCTGGGCATAATCCAGAAAGTAATAGCCCATGGTTTCGCTGAAACCATTATTGCTGCGATCAAATATAAAGGTTTCGCTCGCTGAAGAGACCCGCCGCTTCGACGCGCTGCTGGACGCGTAGCTTCCATCGAGGAAGCCGGTACCATCGAGACCCAGGAGGCTCACCGTCCGGTAGGCACTCGGCGGCACCGCTGACGCGGCGTCGTTGTCGTCACGCAACGTATTGTTCCGCGTCGCCACGACCGCGTTCACGAGAAAGACTTGCCCCGTCCCCGTCGCGTAGCGGTTCAGGTCCCTCGCGGGGGCCAACACATCTCCCGTCTTCGCATGCACGAACACCTGCCACGTCGGCCCCGGCGTGTACAGGATGACTTCCCAGGCCACGGTCGGAGTGCCCGTCTCCGCATAAATCACGAGCTTCGTAGAAGGAAGAGGCAGATCCCCGCTCTCAGGCTCATCAACCGGTGCAGGGGGCACGTGGCCCCGAGCCGACTCCACCGCCTGCTCGGACCTCACAGAAGGAGACATCGACCCGAGCTTCGCGCTCGGCACGGAGCTATTCGTCAGACCGACGACGCGGCCCTCGCGATTAAAGTGAACTTTCAACTCAGCACCGTAGACCGGCACTCCATCGGCCGCCTGGCTAAACTCGTAGACCTGACCCATGGGCGTAGCTCTGCTGCCGGCCAGCGTGACACCGGAAAGCGACGGGTCAAGTTTCAGGAGCGCCGCGTGCGTGGAGAGGAACTGGCGCGCCGACGATTCGGACACCGCCATCGGGTCCGACAGCGTGCCATAGACGGCTGTCGGAGTCCCCCAGAGGTGACTCCACGTGACGGACACCGGACCAGACACCTTCCCGACAAACGCAGCCCAGAGCGGGAGCAAATCCGGATCCGGTTGGCCCTGCGGCTGCGATGTCATGGCGGCCCCATGTCGTTTCAGTTGCCCATCTCCGGGAGGTGCCGCGAGTACGACTCCCGTGATGAAGCCGAGGGTGACGGTCACCACCAAAAATAGAAACAGGTTGAATGGACGACGGATAGACATGCGCATTCCATATGCCTCCTGGAGGAAGTAAGTCCCGCGCAACGCGTGGGCCGCACCCTAGCAGCAGAGAGATGAGGCGTCAATGACGGTAAGTAACTAGTGGGCGCGGAGGCTGTTGGTCTCCTGTGCTCGCGCAGCGCGCACAAAAGAATGGGAGGAACGACACCCATATCGCTCCTGTGCTCCCGGAGTGCGCACACGGGAAGGGAGAGGTGTGGAGGCTGTTGGTCTCCTGTGCTCGCGCAGCGCGCACAAAAGTTAAATCGTAGCGGACACTGCGGGCAGCGCTCGCTGCATGCGCGCAGTGGGAGACCAATCAGCCTCCATCCTTGCAGACGGAAACGAGCATGCTTGGAAGGATTATTTAAATATGGAGTGGTCCATGGGCGCAATGGGAGCGACATGGGTGCCATTCCCGCGAGAGGCCCCAAGCA
>CAMLHQ010000062.1 GCA_946479785.1 uncultured Nitrospira sp. | reverse complement strand
GCCGAGCGAAAAAGAATGGGAGGACGTCCGTTACGGGTGGGATGTCGCGTATGACATCGGCCGCCTCGACATCGGGCAATGTGTCGTCGTCAAGGACCGCGTGGTCGTGGCGGTCGAAGCCGTCGAAGGGACGGATGAAGCGATCAAGCGTGGCGGTCAATTGGCAAAGGACGGCGCGGTTGTCGTCAAGCGGTGCAAGCCGCAACAGGATTTGCGATTCGATCTTCCGGCCGTCGGTCCGCGCACCATCGACATCATGGCGTCGGTCAACGCTTCCGTGCTTGCGGTGGAGGCGGGACGCACGATCCTATTGGATCGCGATCTGATGTTGGAGAAAGCGAAGGCGGCTCGGATTGCAGTGGTGGGACTGGTTAAACCCAACTAGAGCGGAGGATCGTAAGCTTGGTGACACCGTTGAGAGCGGGTGTGATCGGTGTCGGACACCTCGGCCAACATCACGCGCGCCTCTACGCCTCTCTGCCTGGGTCGCGCCTGATTGGGGTCGCGGATCAATCAGCAGAACGGGCTCAGACGATCGCCGATCGCTATGGCGCCCGCGCCTTTCCTTCCATTGAGGAGTTGTTGTCCCAGATCGATGTCGTCAGCGTGGCGGTGCCGACGTCCGCTCATCAGTCCATCGCGAAAACGTGCTTACTGGCCGGAAAGCATGTGCTGGTGGAAAAGCCGATTGCCGTGACGCTGGCGGAGGCCCATGAGCTCGTTCGTCTCGCCGATCAGAACAAGTGCCGACTGCAAGTGGGGCACAGCGAACGATTCAATCCCGTCATGCAGGTGATGCGGCCCTACATCGGCCGGCCTGTGTTCATCGAATGCCACCGCCTCAGCAGTTTCAGCGAACGAGGCACCGATGTCGATGTGGTTCTCGACCTGATGATCCACGATCTCGACATGGTGTTGTCCTTCAATCCTGGCCCGGTCGAGGATGTGCAAGCGGCCGGCGTGCCGGTTCTGTCGCCGACGATCGACATCGCCAATGCGCGCATTCAGTTCGAGAGCGGATGTGTGGCCAACCTGACGGCAAGCCGCGTGTCGACCAACAAGATGCGTCGCCTCCGGCTCTTCCAACGTGACAATTATGTGTCGATCGATTTCCAGACCAGGCAAGGCATGATCTGCCGGCGAGAAGCCGGCACAGGCGCCAAGCCTTCAATAGAAATCGAACAGCTGCAGGGCGGTGAAGAAGAACCGTTGAAGCTCCAGCTCGAATCGTTTCTACAGGTTGCTGCGACAGGGGCGAGGCCGGTGGTGTCTGGAGAAGACGGGGCGGCTGCGTTGGATCTGGCTTATCAGGTGTTGAAGGCCATCGAGTCGTTCGTGAAGCGGAATCAACAAGAGGGCTGAGCGCAAGAATCAGATCGCTCCAGACCTTATGCACGCATGCCACGAATCTTGATTGTCACCGGTGAAGCCTCGGGGGATCTCCATGGCGCCCATTTAGCCAAGGCGATTGCCATGCAGGACCCTACCGCAGAATTGGTCGGAATCGGGGGAGCAGGCATGAAAGCGGCTGGAGTCACCATGATCCCGGGCGTGCCTCAGCTGGACGTAATGGGCCTGATCGGGCTGTCCGCCGTCCGAGCGATGATTCAGCGGATTCGCGCGATCCGGCGAGTGTTGAAGGACCAAGCGTGGGACCTCGTGGTCCTGATCGATAATCCGGGGCTCAATTTTCACTTTGCCCGTGTGGCCAAAGCGGCCGGCCGCCGGGTGCTCTATTATATCGCCCCCCAGGTGTGGGCTTGGCGACCAGGCCGCATGAAATGGATTCAACATCGTGTCGACCACGTGGTCGTCATTCTCCCGTTCGAACCGGATCTCTATCGTCGCGCCGGGGTGCGCTGCACCTTCGTCGGCCATCCGTTGCTCGATTCCGTCGCACCGAAGTACGATCGAGCGGCGCTCCGCCGTACGTTCAACTTGGATGAATCAGCTGCGGTCATCGGACTGTTGCCCGGCAGTCGCGTGGCCGAAATCAATATGCTGCTCCCGGTGCTGCTTGAGACAGCAGCGCGGCTTGTCGCACAGGACCCGAAAACGCAATTTATCCTGGCCCAGGCCTCGTCTATCGACGATAATCTGCTCAAGGGCCTTTTGCGACAGAGCTCCGTACCGGTTCGTGTCGTCAAGGATCAGGCCAGCGAAGTCATGGCGGCCTCGGATCTGTTGCTCGTTGCATCGGGGACGGCCACGCTTCAAGCCGCTGTGGTCGGTACTCCCATGGTCTTGCTGTACAAGACCACCCCGCTCACCTATCGGCTCGCCCGTTGGTTGATCCGAGTGAAGTGGATCGGGTTGGTGAATCTGGTTGCAGGGCGCACCGTTGTACCGGAGCTTATTCAAGAGGAGGCGACGGCCGAGCGGCTGAGCCGGGAAGTCCGCCACCTTTTGACCGATCGGCAAGCGTATAATGAAATGAAAGACGGATTGCGCCAAGTTCGACAATCGCTCGGTGAGCCAGGCGCGTCATTCCGAGCCGCTCAGGTGGTCCTCGCAGCATGTCGAGTGTAGATCGCTTCATACGACTCACCCGTTACCTCAAGCCTTATCGGGTGCGGCTCATCGCCGCTTTCGTCTGCTCCGGGCTGGTCGCTGCGTTTTCCGGCGCCTACGCCTGGCTCGTGAAACCGGTGTTGGATGAGATCTTTATCAACAAGAACAGTGCGCTGCTGTTGGCCCTTCCATTGGCCCTGTTTGCCGTCTCCGTGCTCAAAAGTCTATTCAGCTACGGCCAAAACTATCTGATGAATTATGTCGGCAACCAGGTCATCACCGACATCCGGCAGGAATTGTTCGGCAAGCTGATTCGGTTGCCGGTCAAGTATCACGATGCCAATACGTCCGGGCGTCTGGTGTCCCGCGTGGTCAACGACGTCACCTTGATGGCCAACGCGATCGCCGGCGTGCTGAAAGACGTGTTCCAGCAGGGGCTGACATTTCTCGCGATGCTGGGCGTGATCTTCTATCAAAACTGGCGATTAGGGGGGGTGTCGATCATCGTGATTCCCCTTGCGGTGGTGACCATGATGCGCATGGGGAAACGACTGCGCACCCTGGCCGCAAGCGGACAGGAACGCATGGGAGACATGGCCTCCACGCTACAGGAAACGCTGTCCGGCATCCGCATGGTTAAGGCGTACGGCAGGGAAGAGGCCGAAGCCGAGCGATTCAAACAGAGCAACAAAGCCTTTCTCAATACCACGATGAAGGCGATCCAAGTCTCCTCCCTGGGGTCGTCGCACATGGAAGTGATCGGGGTCGTCGGTGTGGCGGCGATTATCTGGTACGGCGGCTCTCTCGTCATCAACGGGGACATGACGCCCGGTGCGTTTTTCTCGTTCTTGACGGCGATGTTCATGGCTTTTACGCCGATCCGCCGGCTT
The DNA here is from genome assembly GCA_946479785.1 of uncultured Nitrospira sp. Next base: position 15,916 of record CAMLHQ010000062.1, on the reverse strand, counting down.
TCCGGTTCGAACAACACGATTCAACAGGCCTTGGCGGCGGCCGAGCGGGTCTTCGGCGTCATCGACCTCCAAACGGAACAGGAGCTCGATCGCGGCCAGCTGGTAATGCCGCCGATCACACGATCGGTGGTCTACCAAGATGTGACGTTTCTCTACGAGGGCCAGACGGTTCCGGCGCTGTCCGACATTGATCTCGAGATTCGTGCCGGTGAAATGATCGCACTCGTCGGCAGTAGCGGGAGCGGGAAGACAACGCTGGCAAATCTGCTCCCTCGATTCTATGAACCGACCGCCGGGCGTCTGCTGATCGACGGAGTCGATATTCAATCCTTTACGCTGGCCTCGTTGCGCGCACAAATCGGCATCGTCTCCCAAGAGGTCGTGCTGTTCGACGACACGGTGCTCAACAACATCGCGTTCGGACGTCAGGGTGCCGAGGAGGCAGACATGGTGAAGGCGGCAAGATTGGCCTACGCGCATGATTTCATTGAGCGGCTGCCGCAGGGCTATCGGACCATGGTGGGTGAGAGAGGTGTCAAGTTGTCGGGTGGAGAACGGCAGCGGCTGGCCATCGCCCGCGCGATTCTCCGAGATCCTCCCTTGCTTATCCTCGATGAGGCGACATCGGCGCTGGATACCGAATCTGAACGGGTGGTCCAGCTGGCGTTGAGCAATTTGATGGAACATCGCACGACCTTAGTGATCGCACATCGGCTTTCGACGATTCAGCGTGCCGATCGGATCGTCGTGTTGAATCGCGGCACCATCGTCGAAATGGGTACCCATGACGAGCTGTTGCTTCGTGGCGGCCACTATAAACGGCTCCATACGATGCAATTTCAGGATGCGCCGGATGGGTAGCCGCTTGCTGAAACCGGTCGAAACCTGGCTCAAGCTGTCGGTATTCCCGCCGATCGGCGCCGCGATCATTCGCGGATTAGGCCGGTCCATGCGTATCGAATCGCAGGGGCAGGAGCATGTCGATGCGCTGTACCGTGATGGCCGCAACATCATCCTGGCCTTTTGGCATGCCCAGCAACTCATGATCCCAGTCGGCTACCGAGGGCCTGGCGCGCACGTGCTGATCAGCCAGCACCAGGATGGAGAAATTATCGCGCGAATCATTGCCAAATTCGGGCATCACGCGGTGCGAGGGTCCAGCACCAGAGGAGGTACGGCGGCATTGCGCGAGCTGATTCGCCTCGGACGATCCGGCCGCGATGTGGTCGTCACGCCGGACGGCCCGAAAGGCCCCGCGCAAGTCGCGAAAATGGGCGTGATTCAGCTTGCGCGAGCCTCGAGGCTTCCGATCGTTCCTCTCGCCTTCGGCTGCTCAAAAAAAAACACTTTGCAAGTTGGGATCGGTTCATGGTCCCGTATCCCTGGTCGCGCGGCCTCTTCCTCTGGGGGCCGCCGCTTTGGGTGCCGCATGACGGGAATGAGGCACAGTTGGAAGCCAAACGCGTGGAGTTGGAAGCGCTGTTGAACCGACTGACCGCAGAAGCTGACAAAGCAGTGAACCATAACCCCTGAGACCGTTCAAAGACGAAGGCCTTCACCTCACGACTGACGCTTCACACCCGACGCACGAACCATGTGGTATCTCTTATATAATGGACTCCTGGTGATCGCTTCTCCTGTGATTCTTGCGATCCTCTTGGCCAAGCCACGTTGTCGACAGGGATTGCCGCAGCGGTTCGGATTCAGCGCGCCTCCGATCATTCCGGATGCCAGGCCTCTCGTCTGGATGCACGCGGTCTCGCTCGGAGAGGTGGTGGCGATTACCCCGTTGGTCAAGGAACTGCACCGGCGTCATCCGGACCATCGATTCGTGGTCTCAACCGCGACTGAAACCGGTCGCGACGCGGTAAAGCAGCGGCTGGCCGGTATCGCTGAACATCTCTACGCTCCGCTCGATTTTCCCTGGTCGGTGTCTCGCACGGTCGCTCGATTGCGGCCTGCGCTCTACATCTTCATTGAAACCGAACTGTGGCCGAATCTTTTGCGGTATCTGTCCAATCGGGACGTTCCGACGATCATGGTGAATGGACGATTATCGTCAAGCTCTTATGCGCGCCAGCAATGGGGGCCGGTCCGGTCGTTCTATGGAGCCATGCTGCGCTCGCTTCGTCTTTGTCTGATGCAGTCCGATCGGGATGCCGAACGTATCATCACGCTCGGCGCCGATCCCAAATCTGTCCGTCGCACCGGCAACATCAAGTTCGATCAGCCTCTGCCAACCTCCAATGGGCAGAAGGTCACCAAAGCGAGCCTTGGCATTGCAGAGGAAGCTCCGCTGATCGTGGCCGGCAGCACCCATCCGCGCGAAGAAGACATGTTGGTGGAAGCGTACACCTCGATCATCAAACGGTATCCAACGGCGCGATTGCTACTTGCTCCACGCCATATCGAGCGAGCGGAGGCTGTCGAAGCCATGATCCGCGATCGAGGCTTGACGGTGCGACGGCGCAGCACGTGGGATCACAGTTCCGGCAACGAAGGAGGCGGAGCGCAGGTCGTCATTCTGGATACACGAGGTGAGTTGGCGCTGGTCTATCAAGAGGCGACAGTCGCATTTGTCGGGGGGACATTGATTCCAATCGGCGGACATAATTTGCTGGAACCCGCATTCTGGGGCAAACCGGTGCTCTTCGGTCCCTATACCGATCATTGTGTGGAGATTGCCGATCTCCTGGTACAGGCGGGAGGCGGCCGGCGGGTGACGCAGGTGGACGACCTCACGCAACAGCTCTTGCAGCTTTTCGATCAACCGGAGATGCGCGCACGGATGGGACAAGCCGCTCAATCGGTCGTTCGACAGAATCAAGGAGCCTTACGGGAGACCATTGAAGCCATCGACAGCGTGCTGGCCTCGACGCGTCCCAATCATTTGTCGTCGTTTTCACAAGAGTCCTTTCCTCTCATCGCAGGACGATAACGAAACGGTGCTCACTCCCGGACATAGGCCGACATGGTGGCTGCTCTGGGCGGCGGTTCCCTACAAGCTAGCGGCCCGGCTTCGCGCCTACGGCTATGAACGGGGATGGTTTTGGCGGCAGAGACTTCCCGTCCCGGTCATCAGCATCGGCAATCTCACCGTCGGGGGAACAGGGAAAACGCCGCTCGTCATCGATATAACCCGGTGGCTGCTCGCCGAAGGCAAGCGAGTCGCGGTGCTCAGCCGCGGCTATCGGCGAACGAGCCGCGACCCGATGCTGATAGTGTCGGACGGTGCACGGATCCTTGCAAATCTTCAGGAAGCCGGGGACGAACCATACCTGATCGCGCAGCAGTGTCCCGAAGCCGTCGTGGCGGTCGGGACGGATCGATACCAGCTGGGTCGCTGGGTCCTCGATCGATTCCCGTTGGACTGCGTGGTGCTCGACGATGGGTTCCAGCATCTGAGGCTCCATCGCGACGTCGATCTCTTGCTGGTCGATGCGACGGATACGTATGGATTGGACCAGGTGTTACCGGCCGGCCGTTTGCGGGAACCAGTCGAAGCAGCGAAACGTGCGACGGCGATTATTGTGACGAGAGCTGAAAAGAAGATGGACATCGATCACGTGATGGGGCGGCTACGCTCGGTCGTGGTGCCCTTGCCGACGACGGCTCAGGTGGTCTTTCGAGCAAAAGATTTGCTGTCCCTCATTGCAAATGCCGGTCAATCCGAGGGAGAGTGGTATAAAGGGAAAACTGCCGTGCTGGTGAGTGGAATCGGGCATCCCGCATCGTTTAGGAGCCTGGCCGAACAACTTGGCCTAAAGATCGTTGACGAGGTGGCCTATCCCGATCATCACCTGTATACGAGCGTAGAAGTCGACAAGGTTCGTAGGCGAGCGGTTGATCTCAAGGCAGAACTGGTGGTCACCACGGAAAAAGACGCGAGCAAGTTGAAGCCTTGTCTGACTCCTGCTGATACAGGATGGTGGGCTATCAGGCTTCAAACCGAATGGACGGCCGGAGAGGCTTCTTTGCGTCATATGATTATGAACGGTCTCTCTCGCAAACAGGAGGGAGCTCGTGCGTAGGGATACGGTGCAGCGTATCGTTGTGCGTGGCCCCAACTGGCTGGGCGATGCGGTGATGTGTGAACCGGCATTGAGAGGATTACGCCGATTAGTTCCCCAAGCCTCGCTCACCTTGTTGGTGAAGCCCGTTGTTGCGGAACTGTTTGCCGATCATCCGGCGATCGACCGCGTCCTGATTTATGAAGACAAAGGACGCCATGCAGGGCTCGCGGGGAAGTGGAGACTGGCCGGCGAGTTACGACATGCCCGCTTCGATTTGGCCGTCCTGTTCCAGAATGCGTTCGAAGCGGCATTGCTGGCCTATTTGGCCTGAATCCCGCGCCGTTATGGGTATGCTACGGATGGCCGGAGTCTGTTTTTGTCAGATCCGGTTGCAAAGCCTGATCGTCGAGCGTTTCTTCATCAGGTGCAATATTATTGGAGCCTCCTCAGGCCGTTGGGATTGACCGGCGATCCGCCTCACCCGGAATTGTCCCTATCCCACGAGGAGGAGCGGTCAATGGCGGAGCGATTGGCGAAAGCCGGCATCGCCGCAACGGATACGCTCATCGGTATTAATCCCGGTTCGATCTATGGCGGAGCCAAGCGATGGCTGCCGGATCGGTTTGCTGAATCGACGGAACGATTATGCCGTCGGCTGAATGAGTCCGGAGACCGGCGGACGACGGTGGTCATTCTCGGCGCGAAGGGGGAGGAACAGGTAGGACGTGAAATTGCCGCGCATCTGTCGGTGCCCTCCGTGAACTTGTCCGGCGCCACGACGATCCGCGAGCTCATGGCTACGGTGAAACGCTGTGCCGTTCTGGTGACCAACGACACGGGGCCGATGCACGTCGCGTCTGCCTTTCAGGTTCCGGTCGTGGCCATCTTCGGTCCAACGGATTGGCGAACCACCTCACCCTATGGCGCGAACCATGCGCTTGTCCGCCATCCGGTGGATTGCGCTCCTTGCATGCTGCGCGAGTGCCCGATCGATCACCGTTGCATGACGGGTGTCTCGGTGGATCAGGTGTACGAGGCGGCAGTCGAACGGTTGAGCGGTCTATTTGGTTCATCTCGTTTGTCTGGTTCGAGCCAGATAAACCAAACAAACAAAATGAGCCAAACAAACGTGCTTGAAGGCTTCACCGTCTTTCTGGACCGTGACGGAACATTGAATTACGATCCCGGTTATCTTAAATCTGCTTCCGAGCTGAAACTCCTCCCTGGCGTCGGGCCGGCCTTGGCACGTCTCAAAGCAGCGGGAGCCCGGTTAGTGGTGGTCACGAATCAGTCGGGCGTCGGGCGAGGGATATTGACTCTCAAGGATCTCGAAGCGATCCATGCGCGGTTGGAAGGTCTGTTGGAACAAGACGATGCGGCGCTCGATGCGATCTATTTTTGTCCGCACCATCCGGATGACGGCTGTCGCTGTCGCAAGCCGGCTCGAGGCATGGTCGATCGTGCCGTGTCCGAGCTGCAGGTGGACTTGCGGCGGTCGTACCTCATCGGAGATCACGCCCGCGACGTCCAGTTGGCGAAGGCGGTCGGCGCGAAAGCGATTCTTGTGACATCCGGCAGAGTGGACGAACAGGCCATCAATATGTTACGGGCTCAGCAGGCGATGCCCGATACGATCGTGCAATCGATGGCTGAGGCAGCCGACTGGATTCTCAAGGATGCAGTCGGAACACAGGCTTCCCGGACTGCGTCGGTGTCGACCATCGAACCATGACCGACCTCGATCCCAATCAGTAGCATAACCTTCGTGAAGATTTTCATCTCGGAATCCAGTACGGCGGTCGGAGGGCAGGAGCTCGCAGTTCTGCTCCATGCCGAAGGCTTGCTGAAGCGCGGGCACGATCTGCGATTGATCCTGGAACCGGAAAGTCCGATCGCCAAGATGGCGGAGGAGAGGAAACTCCCCGTGACGCTCCTGTCAATGCGAAAGTCACGATATCCACAGGCGATTGTCCGGCTGCGTACGCTCATGCATCACCACCGGCCTGCGATTCTCCAGGTTAATAGCTCGCGCGACAGTTGGATCGGGTCCATTGCCGCTCGATTGGTCCGCCCGAGGCCGAAAATTATTCGGATCAGACATATCTCGGCTCCATTGAACCGCAATCTGACGACTCATCTTTTGTATCGACGGCTGCTCGATATGGTGGTGGTGACGGGAGGGGAGAAGACCAGGCGGGAACTCATTGAGCGGGATGGATTGGTAGCCGATCGCGTCGCGGCGTTTCCGATCGGCCTCGATGTAGAATACTTTCGGCCAGCCGCTCCGGATCGCGATCTTCGGCAGGAACTCGGCTTGCCGAAAGGGCATCTGCTCGTCGGGCTGATTTCCTATCTACGAACCTATAAGGGGCATGAATATTTTATCGAAGCAGCCAGGAGCATTGCGGCGAAGCGCGATGACGTCACGTTCATCATCGTGGGCGAAGGCCCGGAGGAGCAGCCGATCCGAAGGCTCATTGAGCAGCTCGGCTTGACCGGCCGGATTAGGATGCTGGGGTTTCGCGAGGATCTCTTAAATGTGTTTCGCTCGTTGGATGTCTTTGCCATCCCCTCGGTGGAAGGAGATACAATCCCGCAAGTGTTGATGCAGGCATTGGCGATCGGGATTCCAGTCGTCTCGACCACCGTCGGGTCGATTCCCGACGTCGTGATCGAAGGCGAAACAGGATATGTCGTCCCGCCGCGGGACGCGAACGCTCTGGCCGGCCGTATCGCGATGCTGCTCGATGACCCCGGGCTTCGTGCTCGGATGGGCGTTCGAGGAAGATCATTGGTCGAAGACACCTATTCGATCGACAAGATGTTGGATCGTATGGAAGCCGTCTATCAGAGACTTGCTGGCGGAAGGCCAAATTTAGCAAACAGCGGTTGATGGAGGAATCTCTTGTCTGAGTGGTCGTCGAAACAACTGGTCGTATTTTGGTGGGTGCTCTTTCTGGGTATTCAGCAGGTAGAACGATTGTTCCTGCTCCCCGACGTCATGGCGGTTGAAGCGCCTTCAGCTGGCCTGCTCGTGAACACGCTCGCAACGGGGTTTCGAGCGGATCTAATCACTTCTACCATTGCCGTACTGGGAGTGACTCTATTCAGTGCGGTGGTGGGAACGCTCTGGTGGATAGGCGGTCGCTGGCGACGGGGGCCGGCTCAGGGATTCACAAGATACCGTCGCGTCTTTATCGTGGCGGGGACTGTCATGGGAGTGTTGTTGGTCGTCTTGTTGCTCGTAGACATCGGCTATTACCGATATAACCAACAGCGCTTGAATTTCGTGTTCTTCGAATATGTCGGCGACCTGGTGACGCAATGGAAGGAAACCGGCCCCGTAGGATCTCAGGCTGCAGAGCAGACGGGGGCCGAACTGAAGGATCGGGGCAAGTGGACCGGCACAGTCCTGGGTTTTCTGCTCTTCGAGGTCATCGTGATCACGGCTTGGTGGTTCTGTTTCACAAGGATGGTGAGGCCGTGGCTGAGCCGGCTCACCCACGGGGCGGTGCTCGCTCCCAATATGCTATTGCTGGTGGGGTTTGCCGCTGGGCTGACCGGCTTCCACCATCGGGGCCCTGAGGCGATCCGCGCCGCAGATATTAGCAGTGCAGCCTATTACACGCTGGCGCAGAATCCGGTGCTGTATGCGAGTGAAGGGCTGCGCGCGGTTCTGGATGCACAAAGGAAATCGGACCAGTCGCAGACTTTTGACGAGATGCCGTTAAGTGAGGCTGTCCGACTTACGCAAGATGTGGTGGGACCCGATGCCATCTTTCCCTATCCGGAATATCCCTTCGTGCATCAGACAGTGGCGACGTCCGGTGTCCGGTTTTCTCATCCGGCCAATGTGCTCCTGATTTTTGTCGAAGGGCTGGATCGGCGGTTTCTCAACAAGACGGTCGCGAATGTCCGAGTCACTCCATTTCTCGATCAATTGAGGAACGACAGTATTTACTTCGAACATTTCTTTGCCAACGGGGTTCAAACGGCGCGAGGCCTCTTCTCGACGCTCTGTTCGTACTATCCCCGGCAAGGCACCGCCGCGATGAAGACGCGCTATCTGCACGACTATGCCTGTATGCCATCGCTGCTGCGTGAGCGGGGTTATCGAACGGAAATGGTGATCGGGTACGACCGCGATCTTAATCGCCTGCATGTATTCATGTCCCGGAACGGGCTACATCAATTGTTCGACCGCAGTCAATTTCCGCCGGAGGCCGAGGAAATCGGCGCGGTGGCCAGCACCGGCAGGCCCGATGGGGCCCTGTTGGATCTGATGCGAAGCAGAGTCGAGCAACTTCGCAGCACCGGCAGTCCATTCTGTCTCACGGCGATGACGATTGGGACCCATCATCCGTTTGCCGTCCCTGCTTCCGCCACCCATCCCGACATCCAGAGCTTGAAGAGCGAGCCGGATGGGTTTCTGGCGTCGCTGCGTTATGTGGATCTGGAGTTGGAACGCGTGCTGAAAGGCATGAAGCGTGATGGTCTCTTGAAGGATACCGTGGTCTTTATTCTGGGCGACCATGGCCGTCATGAAACGATCGGGCAGACCGACCTTGAAAAGCAGGTAGGACATTTCATGTCTCCCTTATTTATCTGGGTGGATGACAGTCTGCGGGAGCCGGACACCTATCGTCCACGAACCGTCACGGCTGTCGCCAGCCAGGTCGATCTCCTCCCGACGATTCTTGCGCTGAACGGCGTGACCCCGCGGCTGAGTCCTTCGATGGGACGCGATCTTAGTTGTCTGTTGCGGTCGGATTGTTTAGAGGATAACGTGGCCTTTCTGAGCAGCGTGTACGACGATCTCATCGGCTTAGCCGATCGCGACGGACTCTTGCTGTACTCACTGCGCAGTCGCACGCTGCGCCGAGCTGATCTGGACTTGAAAGAAGTTGCCGTGCCGGTCGGATCGGCGAATCCGGCCGTCGCCGATCGGTACCGGAAGATGCTGGCGTTGTACGTGGCTTCCAACACGATCCTCAATCAAAACAAGATCTGGTCGTGGAAAGAATTCGGGCAGAAACTGTGACAGCCGGCGCTCCCCGCCTGTCGGCCTATGTCATCGCCTATAACGACGAGCGGAATATGCGGGCGTGTTTGGAATCCGTGGCCGGTTGGGCCGATGAGTTGATCGTCGTCGATTCGCACAGCATCGATAAGACGGCGTCGATCGCGAGGGAATTCACCGACAAGGTTTACCAAGTCGATTTTCAGGGATTCGGGCAGCTCCGCAACCAAGCCGTCTCCTACTGTTCGCACGAATGGGTCTTCAGCCTCGACACCGATGAACGGATGACGCCGGAGTTACGGGAAGAGATTAAGCAGGTACTCAGCCGCCGGCCGGAGGCGGACGCCTATTTCGTTCCGAGAAAAAACTTCTTCCTTGGGCGGTGGATCCGGCATTGCGGCTGGTATCCAGACTATCGGCAGCCACAACTGTTCCGGAAGAGCCGGTTTCGCTATCGCCAGGAATTGGTTCACGAGAGCTTTGATTGCGATGGGGTAGTTGGCCATCTCATGCAGCCTGCTCTTCAGTATCCCTTTTGGGACATCGACCATTACATCGCGAAGCAGGATCGGTACTCGGATCTCATGGCCAGGCGCATGGTTGAACAAGGACGTCGATTTTCAGCGCATCAGCTGGTCACGCATCCGCTGGCGGCATTTGTCAAAATGTATTGTCTGCGGAAAGGGTTCCTTGACGGCATGCCGGGGTTGATTCTTTCTGGCCTCTATGGCTATTACACCTTCATGAAGTACGCCAAGTTTTGGGAGCTGACGAAGGATCGATGATGTTATTTTGTGCATCTTGTTTGTTTGGTTTGTCTGTTGAGAACTTCAGGAACCAGATAGACCAAATAAACCAAACAACCAGACAAACCGGTCTCATTCCATGAAAGTCAGCGGATTCACGTTCTGCCGCAACGCGGTGCGATACGATTATCCGATCCTGGAATCGATCAGGTCGGTGCTGCCGTTATGCGACGAATTTATTGTGAACGTCGGCCGCTGCGACGATGGCACGCTGGAACTGATCCGGTCTATTCAAGACCCAAAGATCAAGATTGTGGAGTCCGTATGGGATGAATCGCTCCGGAAGGACGGTCTGATCTATTCACAACAGACGAACATCGCGCTTGCGCATTGCCAGGGCGACTGGGCCTTCTACATCCAAGCCGATGAAGTCGTGCATGAAGATGACCTGCCGGTTCTTCGGCAGTCCATGCAGCATCATCTCGGAAACCCGGTAGTGAAGGGGTTGCTCTTCCGTTATCTGCATTTCGTCGCCGATTACTGCTCGACAAATCCGTGGTTCTATCACAGAGCTGTACGCATCATCCGCAACAACGGTGAAGTGGAATCCTGCGGCGATGCCGTCGGGTTCCATTTCAAGCCGACACAGCAATATCTCCAAAGCGGTCCAAAACAGTGGCTCGAGGATTCGGGCGCGCGGATCTTCCACTATGGATGGGTCAAGGATCCACGGACGTTGTTGGAGAAAAAGCGAGAGCAGGCACATAAGCATCATGGGGACAATGTTCCGCCTGAAGAGGCGAAGGCGCTTGCTCAGGCTGCCTTTCAGTTTAAGGATTATGCGATTTTGAAAGAATTTAAAGAGCGGCACCCTTCGGTCATGCACGCGAGAATTGCGGCGTCACATCGTTGGGGAGCGAGACGGAACCGATGGCTCAATAGGCAGTTCTATCGGGAAATATTTCGGCGGGGGTTCCGAGGCTAGGGGTAGAACGGTTCCTTCTATGAAACGATTGCCCTGGTGGAGAAGACCATATTTGTCAAAACGCGCCCTGGAAATTGGTCCGGGGCACAATCCGTTTGCCGGAGTGACACACCTCCTGGAGCGAGATGTGTCAGAGGGGAGAGAACGGGGTGGAAACCCTCTGATCGTACCCACGTCCGCCAAGTTGATTGTCGGTGAAGCCACCTACTTGCCCTTCGCGAAGGGAACGTTTGATTTTGTGTATGCCTCCCATGTGATTGAGCACGTTGAGGATCCAGGACGGGCTTGCCAAGAGATTATGCGCGTTGGAAGAGGCGGGTATATCGAAACGCCGTCGCCGTTTTTAGAGCAAGGGCTTGCACTCGGAGACGAGTCTTCGCCGGCACATTGGTTTCACCGGTGGTTTGTGTTTTCGCCGTCTCCCGGATGGTTGGCGTTTGAGCCGAAGTCTCCTCAAGAAGTGATGCGGTTTTGCTCCTGTCGCGACGGACAATTTCTCCGAGAATTTTATGCGTCGGTTGATTTTAGACGGGCTCAGCATTTTTTTCGCCGGACGTCGAAGACCACGATCTTCTATTGGAATGCAGCGTTCCAGGTGGATATACGCAAGCAGATGGTGGATTGCCAACAAGACGGGCGTGCGTGCCGATTTCTCCACATGAGGCGCGCACTCATAGCCAATTGCAACGACCTGCTGCGAGCGAGCAGAGTCCTGCGTCTTCCGCAGCAGTTTCCAAAGTCTCAGCATGTATTCCGCAAGTACGGGCAGTATTCCCTCTTGGTGCATTAGTCTGAACAGGCGGTGCGATATCGTTCGCCTTCCCATGTGATCACCGGGTATATCAGTCAGCTTCCGGGTATGTCAGTCGGCTTTGAGAGGTCTAGTCATGGAGTGGGAAAGATGGGACTGAACAGTGTGGTGAACCGTTGGAAGTTCCACCTTCGACGGCGATTCAGGAAACCCTCTCAGAGACGGGTCTTGGATGTGGGATCTGGTCATCGGCCACATGAAGATGCGACCCACTTGGTCGACCTCCTTCCCGAAGATGATTCTGAGCGCGGGAAGCCGATACAACAATTGGGCCTCCCTCTTCTTCTGGCGAACGTGGAATCGCTTCCTTTCAAGGACAAGTCATTCGACTATGTGTACGCCTCTCATGTGTTGGAGCATACTCAGAACCCCGAAGCGGCTTGCAAAGAACTCATGCGTATCGCACGGGCGGGATACATCGAGACGCCCAGTCCGTTTTACGAGCAAGGATACAATTATCCGAATCCCGAGCGTGGCTGGCCGTTCCATCGCTGGTTTGTGTATCTGGGCGAAGGAGACACGCTCACGTTCGAACCCAAGACGGCCCATACGATTGAGCAGTTCTGTGATTGCCGCCATGGACAGTTTGTCAAGCACATCTATGAATCCATGAAGGATCTCAACCCACTTCATCGTGTGCTCCCGCGCGAGTGCAACTATACCGTTTTGCATTGGAAGGACGAGTTTAAATTCGCGGTGAAACAGCCAGAGAGGAATCGGGCCGGATGTTGAGCGTCATTGTCGCCGTGCACAATCAGATCGGCCACAACAGGCTCTTTCTGGAGGGAATTGGCCGGTACACGACCGGTCCATACGAAGTCATCGTGATCGACAATCACTCCACCGATGGCTCGGCAGAGTTTTTTGAATCGCAAGGGTGTCGCGTCATTCGAAACGCCGCCAACCTTTGCTATCCGGAATCCATGAATCTGGGGACTCGGAATTCGACGGGTGAATATCTGTGTCATATCAACAACGACCTGTATGTCGGGCCAAATTGGAATGGCCGTTTGATCGAGGCCATGAACCGCTTTCAGTTGGATGCCATTACGCCGCTTGGTTTAGAAATGATGCCCACGCCGGCCCTCACCGATTGGATACAAAGCCGATGGGCCACGATCGGGCAAGGCCGGTTGTCATCGGGTAAAACGACTGACCAGCTCCGCGCAAAGATTCGAGCGATGTATGGGGATTGGGAAGGGTTTTGCAGCGAGGTCTATCGAAGTTTCTCGGAGGTCATGTTTGACGGGCTCAACGGCTCCTGTGTGATGATCAGACGTTCGACACTGGAGAAGATTGGATTCCTGGATGAACGCATTCAGGCAGCCGATTGGGACCTCTACTACACGCTTCGAAAGCGCGAAGACGAACGAGGGGATGTCCGTCGAAGCAAAATCTTCGGCGGAAGCTATGTGCACCACTTCATTCGAGCGACGGTAAAAGGGAGGCGGGAACCGTTCGCCTGCACCCATCCCCGGTTGTCCATCCACGACAAGTGGACTAAAGAAGAACAAGAGAAACTCTGGTACAAGCCCGATGATTTTCGGGTGCTCCCGGGTCAGCGTTCATTTCAGCAGATTCTGCGACGGCGCCTCGGTAAACCTCTCGAGAAGCTTGTGAGAGAAATCAACCGGGCTGTTTCGTGGCGCTGGCTCTATGTGCAACCCCAAAGGATCGTCGACCTCCACCGCAGACAATTTCAGATTCTCGGAAGGACGCTGGCACCGACGGGGGTGCCTCCATCGTGAACCCTGTCACCGGCACACCGTCTCTTTCCTGCGTGGTCATCACGAGGAACGAAGAGGCAAATATTCAGGACTGTCTTACTTCGGTGAACTGGGCGACGGAACGCATCGTGGTGGATGCAGAAAGCAGCGATCGCACGGCCGACTTGGCTCGTGCCGAGGGTGCGAGGGTGTTTGTGCGGCCGTGGCCGGGCTTCGGTGCCCAGAAAAATTTCGGGATGGAGCAGGCGTCGTCTGATTGGATTCTGATTGTCGATGCAGACGAGCGAGTCCCTCAAGCGCTTCAAGCGGAAATCCTCTCGCGGATTGGTCAATGGAAACCCGGCGATCCAGTCGCGTACGAGATTCCGCGAAAGAATTTTTTCTATGGAGCCTGGGTGCGCCAAGCCGGGGTCTATCCCGATTACCAGATCCGCCTATTTCGAAGGGGACGCGCCAGGTACAACGACGTGCCGGTGCATGAGAATCTGATCGTGGAGGGTTCTATTGGGAAGCTAGTGAACCCATTTGATCACTATACAGAACGGCGGATTCGAGATCATTTTCGAAAGTTCGGCCTCTACACCACGCTGGCGGCACAGGAAAAAAGTAAGACGGTTCACTCGGTGAATGCTTCCGACCTCCTCTTGCGGCCGCTTGTCGTCTTCTTCAAGAGTTATGCTCTCAAGAAAGGGTATCTCGACGGTGTTCGCGGTCTCATTGTCTGTGTGTTCGCCAGCATGTACACATTCGTGAAGTATGCCAAGTTGTGGGAAATGACAGGCAATCCATGGTCCGGACGGGATCTCACGTAGTGGCGAGGAAGATTCTGTATATCCATGGAATCGACAGAATCGGCGGAGCCGAGCGTGATTTACTGACGATGCTCAACGCACTAAGTCCAGCGGAATGGGAACCTCATGTCGCTTGCCCTTCCGGCGGGCCGCTGCATGGGATCTTGAGCAAGGCAGGAATTTCTCTCCATTCACTCTCACTATCTCCATGGCGGAAATGGTTTTCCCCATTCGTGCGCTGGCTGGGCGTGCATAGGCTCCGAACGTTACTGAAGCAACTGCAACCCGCTCTGATTCATGTCAACGATATTTGGTGGGTACCTCATACGATCGGGGCTGTGAGCCATGTCTCTGCCTCGCGAATCCCGATTGTGGCACACGTCCGTCAGGAAATTGAGCCAAAGAAAATCAGCCGATACTGCCTCAATCAAGTCGGCGCAGTTATCTCCATTAGTACACAAGTTGAGAAGGCCTTGATTGCGGGAGGAGTGAATCCTCGGTTGGTACGGACGATCTATAGCGGTCTTGATCTCTCGAAGGTGGATGACAGGGATGGCGATCGCAAGACGATTTGCCGCAAGCTGGGACTGCCCAGCGATGTTGTATTGTTAGGAACGGTGGCTAATCTATTTCCACGGAAGGGCTACGACGTGATGCTGAGGGCGCTCCCCGATATTATCAAGACGGAACCCTCTACGCATTATCTCATCATTGGAACTGGCGACAAGGCGTACGAGCAGACGCTGCATGTATTGACCGAGGAGCTTAGGATTGCCCAGCATGTCCATTTTGTCGGTTTTCAAGATGCCGTGAGCCCATGGCTGGCCGCGCTTGATCTTTACGTACATCCAGCCCGCATGGAAGGCTTTGGAATCGCCGTCGTCGAAGCCATGGCTGCCGGTAAAGCGGTGGTAGCAACGAACATCGGCGGGTTGCCGGAAGTCGTTGAGCATGAACGGACTGGCCTCTTGGTGGCTTCAGATAATCCCGAGGCGTTGAGCGTCGCAGTTGCATCCCTGCTGCGAGATAAGATTCTGAGAGAGGAGATGGGAAAGCGCGGCGCGAAACTGGTTCGCGAACGGTTCGATCTCAAGGTTTCAATTGCGGCCATGGAGCAGCTCTACCGTCACGTATTGGCTGCCGTTCAGGAACGCAAATGAGGATCGGCATCGACGCCAGTCCTATCGTCGGCGATCGAGGGGGGGTCGGCTGGCATACCTATTATCTGCTGCGAGCGATGTTGGGGGCGAAGCGGGACGTCGACTTCGTTGCCTACCTCAGGCCAGGATCGGTTCCACCAGAGGAGATACGGGGATGGACAGGTGCCGACCGTCTATGCTGGGTTCCAGCTTCGAAATGGGCGATGCGGTGGCGTGGGACGGCCGATCGATTGGATCTGTACCATGGCACCAATTTCAGAATGCACACCACTGGACGATATGGCGGGATTGTCACTATTCATGATTTGTGGCTGGAGCGATATCCACAATATTCGCCCAAAGTTCTTGGGCAGAAGCTGTCGTCGTATAAGACCAAGCGAACGGCTGGGCGCGCCAGAAAAGTCGTCACCGTATCCCAGTTTTCTGCACGAGAACTGATGGAACTATTTGGTCTGTCTATCGAACAGATTGCGGTGATTCCGAACGGAGTGTCCGAGGAATTCGGTCCGCGGCACGACGAGGCAGCGATGATCGCATTGAAACAACGGATTGGGTTGACCACCTCTCGGTTCATACTATTTGTCGGAGGAGCAGATCCGCGGAAAAATCATCGCGTGTTTCTCGAGGCAGCTTCGTTCGTCCGAAGACAACTCGAAGAGAGAA
>CAMLHQ010000061.1 GCA_946479785.1 uncultured Nitrospira sp. | reverse complement strand
GTTTTTGACCTTTGGATGTGAATCATCGGCGGCGGTCCACCGTCGCAGCGACATAAGGGAGGTGCCAGATGAGTCTCGATTACGTCAAATTTTCGAATGGCTTTGAAAAGTTTATGCCGAAGGAATATCGGGACATGGTCGAACATGGCCCCTTCGGAAAAAAAGTGTCCGTGTCGCAAATGGGCAGCTTCAAGGAAGTTCTCGAAGAGCATCCCATGTGTGCCGGTTGTGCGATGACACTGTTCATTCGCCTGGCCATGATCGCGTTCCCGAATCCCGAGGATACCATCACCGTCGGCACCGCCGGCTGCGGCCGCCTCGCAATTTCCCAAGCCGCGATTCCCTTCGTCTACGGGAACTACGGCGACCAGAATGGCGTCGCAAGCGGACTCTCGCGCGGTCTTCGGTTGCGGTTCGGTGATAAACCAAAAGACGTGGTCGTGATGGCCGGCGACGGTGGAACCGCCGACATCGGCTTCCAGCAGGTGCTCCATTCCTGGTTCCGGAAAGAGCGTTTCACCACGATCATGTTGGACAACGAAGTCTATGGCAACACTGGCGGACAGGAGAGCGGCATGACCAACCGCGGCGCCGTGTTGAAAATGGCTCCCCTGGGCAAGAAATTTGAAAAGATGGATATGGTGCAGATGGCGAAGGTCGCCGGCTGCGCCTATGTCGCAACCGTCGTGCCGAACAATCCACGCCGGGTTGAGAGTGTCATCAAGAAAGCCGTGTTGATCGCCCGCGAGGTCGGTTCCACCTACATCCAGGCCTATACCTCTTGCAACATCGAGTACGCGATTCCGACCGACAAGGTCATGGAAGACGCGAAGACGGTCGAGAACGATCGCTACGCCTTCTCGGAATACGTCAGCGATGAAGCCAAGCAGTATTTGACCGAGCGGTATGGCTACAAGGAGTTTCTCTCGAAGCCGGCTGCTCCTGCCGCAATTCCAGGCAAGGCCTAAGCTGACGAAAGGGAGGCTGCATCATGGCAAAGCGTTTCAACATTAGAATGGCAGGCGTCGGCGGCCAGGGTGTCGTCACCGGCTCACACATTCTGAGCACCGCTGTCATCAACGCCGGCGGGGAAAGTACCATCGTCCCGTTCTACGGGTCGGAAAAGCGCATGGCGCCGGTCGAGAGCTACGTCCGAGTGTCGGATGAGGCGATCTATGAGATCGGCGAGATCACGTTTCCACATATCATCATCATCTTCCATCCCCAAGTCATTACTCACGGCAAATCCTACACGATGCCGTTCTACTTCGGGTTGAAGGAAGACGGGATCGCGCTGATCAACAACGATGGGCCGATGAAGCTGCACAAAGATCAAGCTCGCGAGTTGGAAGAGCGCCGCGCAAAACTCTACTATTTCCCGGCGACGAAGCTTTCGTTGGAAGTTGCCGGGATGGACCTCGCCACCAACATGGCGCTGATGGGCTGCATCGGTGCGATTACGGGGCTGACGACCATGGCGGGGTTGGAGCAGGCGGTGAAAGACCGATTCCTCGGAAAAGGGTTTGTCGTCTCGGGTGGCACCGCGGCATTGGACAGTGTCGTCGAGCGGAAATTCAAGAAGAAGCAAGAATTGATCGATAAAAATGTCGCCGTGATGCGGGCGGGGTGGAATTACGCCGTTGATCACGGCTGGGCGTCGGCAGATGTCAAACGGGCAGAAGAGCCCGCCGCCGCTGCCAGCGCATAAAGGAGCACCATGTATCTTGTCGCCGATATCAATGTCGAAATTTGCGCTGCCAAGAGCTGTAAGCTCTGTACGCAGTATTGTCCGGAAGCCAACACCATTCTGTATAGCGACGAGATGGGGAAAGATAAAGGCTTCAAATACGGATCAGCCTATGTCGCGGTGGATCGGTGCAAAGGTTGTGCGCAATGTGTCTGGGTCTGTGACAACATGGCCAAGAACAACGCGATCAAGATGATCATGATCGATCAGCTGCCGAAGGCGGCGCTGACCGACAACATCACCTATGGTGAAAAGAGCACGACGGCTGTGTTGGCGAGTCCCGTCGTCGGGTAGACGAAGAGATCCAGAAAGGGGAATGGGCGTGGCTACAACTCAAGACACGAGAGAAAAAATCATCGTTCCGGGACCGGCAGGGTTCCATCCTCCGTCTGCCGCTCAGCTCGGCGTGGCGTTACCAGATCCAGGGGAAGGGCTGTTTTACGGGCTGCTCGAGCCGAACGAGGAAATAGTCATCGAAGAGATGGCGCGCAAGATGCTCACAAGCCCGAACGCCACCATCTTTCCTGGTCCGTTGCTGCTATGGGCCTGGAACGATCATGCGGTGGAAAAAGCCAAAGCCACGCTTGAAATTGCGGCCCAGATTCCCGAAGTCATGATCATTCCCATGCCGGATTATCGGCCGAAGTATCCCAAGATCGATCCGGAAGAAGTCATCAATCCCAACCACCCGAATTTGACGATCTGGGGCAACAAGATCGAAGCCTGCATTTTCATCGGTGTCCACTGCCACTATGCGAACCTGACGTTAAAGATGATTCGGGCAGGAACGAACTGCTGCACCATGGCGATTTGCGCCGAGCAGGGCCACGAAGACGCCATGCTTACGATCCGAGACTCCGATACGCTCAAAATCAAGCGGGTCGCCCAAATTTTCAAGAAAGTGCGCGAGGAAATGGGCATCAAGCTGCCGGACAACGGGGAGAACGTCCGCTTCACCGGCACGCAATCGAAGGTCCACGGCGGGAAGACCCATACGAATCCGATGACGTTTGCGCCGTCCCCCGGCGGGACCGGCAGCGCAGCGGTGTTCGGTCATTCTGCTGAACACATGAAACGAGAAGGATAGGCTGACCGACGCAGCTTACCACTTAGAGAGGTGCGATCATGAGTGAAGCCTTAGAAGCCCAGCAAAAAACGAATCCCCAGGGCGATCCGATCACCAGTGTGGCGGTTCCGAAATCGGACGGTAAGAAGGATCCCCACGCGGAGGCAAAGCGACAAAGGATCGTGACGCCTGAATACCTGTTCCATGAAGCGCCCCGGACCAAGGAATTCATCACCGGCAGTGAAGCCGCCAAAGAAGCGATTCGCCGTTCCAACGTCGATCTGGCCGTCGCGTATCCCATTACGCCTCAAAGCGAGACGATGCAGTTGGTCGGCGTGCTCTACGGCGAAGGATATGTGAAGGAATACTACCGTGGCGAAGAAGAGGTCGGTGTGATGGCTGCCATTGCCGGAGGGTCCCGCGCCGGTGTGCGTTGCTTTACGGCAACCGCAGGCCCCGGAACATTGCGGGGCATGGAAGGGATCGCATCATGGCCGGGGCATCGGTTGCCTGCCGTGGCGATGTTCACGTGTCGCGTCGTAAATGCGCCGCTGGCTATCCAGCCGGACAATATTGAGGTTGCGTATCTCTTGAACTGCGGCATGATCGTGTTCCATGCGGAGAACCAGCAGGACATGTTCGATTTCATTATGGCCGGCTTTACGATCAGCGAGAAGAATGATGTGACACTACCGGTTGGCGTGTGTTGCGACGGCTTCTTCGTCACGCATGCGCGCGGCTATGTGCGTATGCAGGACCGTGGCATGAAGCTTCCGCCGCGTGAAGCCTGGCGCGGGGCTGTTCCTGTGCTTGACGCGGAGAATCCTCCCGCACGCTTGTCCCGCGACGCCCCGGTACAAAAATCCAACTTTATGGCCTATAACATTCACGCGGTGTGGCAGCAAGAAGTCTGGGCTGCCGTGGAACGTTCCCGCAAGTACATCAACCGGTATATCGGCGGGTTGCTCAGTGCCGAGAACGTGGATGGGGCCGAGGCGGTCATCATTGCCTCGGGCAGCGCCGCGGCTCAGTCGCGTGAAGCCGTTCGCATCTGCGCGGAAAAGGGCATCAAGATCGGCTTGATCAAGATCCGCTCGCTCCGGCCGTTCCCGACGAAGGAACTGCGGGCACTCTGCGGAAATGCCAAGTTGATCGTTGTCCCTGAATTCAATTATGTCGGGTGGTTGGCGAAGGAAGTGGCCACCGCAATCTATGGTTACTCCAAGGCGAAGATCATCGGTGGCCCGCGCGTGTATGGAGGTCAATCGATGCCGGTCGAGTTGATCGTGGACGAGGTCGAGTCCGGTCTCACGGGCAAGAAGTCCACCAACGTTGCGATGTCCTCAATCCTGGGTGGCGCGGTCAATCCGGACGAAGTCGCCCACTTCATGCGCAGCATCTGAAACTGGTTCGCGAAAACAAAGAGCCCGACAGGGTCTTCTCCTGTCGGGCTCTTTTGTTTTCAAGGTTAATTTAGTTTGTCTTGCTTGTCTGGTTAACCAAACAGACCAAACAAACCAGCAACCAAACGAACGAGATTACCCTTGAATCTCGTCCTCGATCATTTCCTCACTCGCAGGCATTCCATAAGCTACGTACTTCGCATAGGACAGGTAGATGGCCGCACTGTCCGTCATAGCCTTCGAACCTGCCGTCAGACGCACGACCTTGTCCGAGGCAGGCGGTTCCATGTTCTGCAACTCTGTCACATGGTCGTGCAACAGCCTGATATACCGTTCCACGGCTGACTCGACCTCTTTGTAGGCCTTGAGGATTTCATCCGTCATGGTTGTCCTCCCTGATAGAGAGAGCATACACTAGGCCATGCGACCCCTCAACGGCAAGAGCCTTGCCGCCATCTCTCCGCCGCTGCTCCACGCCATCAGGTATCTCGCTGAGAAAGAAGGGGTTTCATCGGACAGGGTTACACGGGCCGTCGCAGATCTGTCCCGGCTCTTCACGAAAGAACGGACGGACTTGAGCCGACCCTACCTCGACGATCCGGCCTTTGCCGCGGCGTATCTTCAATACTTCCTTCCCGTGAACCTCTCCAAGATTCAGGTGTTGCTCGATGAGCTGCCGGATGAATCCTGCAGTCAGACCGATGATCGTTTCACAGTGTTGGATATCGGATCGGGACCAGGCACCGGAGCCCTCGCGGTCCTCGATTGGTGGTGTAGCAGGCAGCCTGTGATGACCGGCGCTCTGTCGGTCGTCGCCGTTGATAATCAGCAAGCAGCACTCCGTCAGGCTGAACAACTATGGAAGCACTACTGCCGGCAGGGACACGTCGCGAATGCCGATCTTAAGACCTGTGAGGGAGATGTACAGCAGAAGGCCTGGTTGGGACAGATGAGGCAGGGAGCGCCGTTCGATCTCGTCATTCTAGCCAATTGTCTAAACGAGATGTATACGGATGCGAAGGACCCGATCGCCGCGCGGACAGATTTGGTCACGGAGCTGTTAGCACTGCTCGCGCCGCACGGTACTGTGATGGTCCTGGAACCGGCCTTGCGGGAGACCTCTCGAGCGCTCCATCAAGTCCGTGACCGCTTGCTACAAGACACGCGTTGCACAATCTACAGCCCTTGTCTCCATGAGGGGAATTGCCGCGCGCTGGTCAATCAAGATGATTGGTGCCACGAAGAACGTGGTTGGGAAGCTCCGGCTGTGATTCAGCAGATCGACCAGGAGGTCGGCTTCATCAAGGACGCGCTGAAGTTTTCGTATCTGCTCTTGAGAAAAGACGGGAAGACGATCGTCGAACGGCGGCCGGATCTCTATCGAGTGGTGAGTGAACTGCGTGAGCTGAAGGGGGAGAAGCGGGCCTGGCTGTGCAACGAACTGTGCCGGCAAGAAGTCGGACGACAGGACCGTCTCGCATCTCCACAAAATGCGGCTCTCGACCGGTGGCATCGCGGCGCCATCGTGCAGATTGAGAAGATCGTACGAAAGGAACGTGGCGGAAAAGTGTCGGCATTGGGACGAATCGAGCAGGATGCCGCTGTTGAGATTATCCGTCCAGCATGAATCATCTGGAATGGGCTGGCGGGGCGATCCCTTGTGCTCGCGCGACGCGCACAAAAGTTGGATTCTATCTGTAGACTAAGGGCAGTGCTCGTCGCATGCGCGCACGTTTGGGATCATCCCCACCGCCCTAACTAAAAGTAGTGGCGGGGACAGACTGCCAATGGGCCTGTCCCCGCTCGGAATAGCAAGGTCATGCTGAGTTTGCACCCGAGGCTGGCCTATAACTCCGATTCACATGGATGCGGCGGTAAATATCCACATCGATCTATGAAGAATCCCGAGATTGATTTTCTTGTTGAATACAACAACCAGTCGATGCTGGAACCGATCATTTGTCCAATCTTGAAACGCTCTGCTATGAATGCAATCGTGGCAACGCGACAGCGTAGTCTAACAATGCTCTAGCACTTTCTCCTGGCGGCGACGGGTCAGAAAGCGACTCGTCGCCGTTTCATTTTTATAGAGCAGCGCTGACCGGTTCTGCGTCGCGAATCGCGGAGGCGAGGGCACCGTCAGTTGGCAAGCAGCTGCGAACGGGCTGGCGCTGTCCGACGCTGGCTTTGCGGAGCAGAAAGCCAGCTAGTTGCGCCGGCCAGCAGGTGCGAAGCCTGCTGCGGTCGAGTCGAAGCTTTGAGCACGGCAGAACATTCAGCGCTGATTTGATTTAGACAATGTGCAATGGAAGAGAGCCCTATGATTGCTAATGGCTAGGAGGGCTAGTCGGCTTCCGGCTCTGAGCTACCGTGCTGATGGGAGACTTTATCCTCTTCGAAGAGTTCTTCCATCTCCTCGGCGATCATATCACGATCATTTGGGACAGAGATGAGGGGGATTTCTTTGCGGGCCTTCGGAGCCGCTTCAGGTTCGGAGGGGTCCGTCGGCGGTTGTTTTGGCTTGTCACTCATGATCACAGTATACACGACTGGGACATTGAAAAGGCGACCTATTCGAACGCTTCGAGTGAGGACTGTTCAGGAAACGCTCTTTTGCAATTCCGGCAGGTCACGAAATAGATGGCCTCGCGAACGGACATAGTCGCGCGGAAATCCAAGCTCACGCCCCGATGGTTGCAGGCGGTGCAAGAAATTTCCCTGAGTCGATAGGGGACATCCGGTTGCGTGCGGAGATAGAATTCCATGTCGGTATAGATCGGGAAACTGTAAAAGCACTTCTTGCAGACGCCGCGCCATTCCCCGTCCGCTTGCATAAACCGCTGATCGACGCCGAAGCTGGACCCTTTACAGACGGCGCATTTCACTGTCGCCAGTCTGGCTTCGACTTCTTGAACCGTCGGTGCCGGCATCGCGCGCCTCCTTTTGGAAGAGTATAGCGTTCAGCGAAAGTTGACTGCAACCGAATGCCATGCAGGTTTCTGCTTGACCCGCACACCGTCCTCTCTATACTGACGCCATGCATCAGATTACCGATATGCTCCTGGTTGGAAACATCCTCGACGCCGGGAAGCCGCCGGTCAATGTGGGCGCAGTACTCCTTGTGGCTGAAGAGTTCTCAATCGATGCGCCGACAGGAGTGATGTACGAGAAAATTCCTCTGAAGGAGTATGGTGAAGCAGCGCCTGTCTTACTCGATCGCGCGGTTGCCTGGATTGAGCGGCATGTGCCGGAAAACCGTGTGATGGTGTGCTGCCGTGCTGGAATGGGCCGATCCGTGTCGGTGGTCATGGCCTATCTCTGCTGCGTGCAGGGCATGGCCTATCCCGACGTCTTGCAACTGGTGACGACTCGCCGACCTGGTGCCTGCCCCCTTCCTAATATTCAATCAGCAATCGAACAGGTCCATCAACTTCGACGAGCCAGACGCAGCCGGTAGCCAACTTCTTAAAACTGCCGGTCGTGGCTCTTCCAACCCATTGCCTTTTCTCAGTTGAGCGTGGCCTAATTGCTCGCCATGCCCGAATTGCCTGAAGCCGAAGTGGTGGCCCGACAGATCCGTGCTCGCTTGCTGGGTGCGACGTTGACGGAAACCTGGATCGGGCGGGCCGACATCGTCCGGGAGGGCTATCGCCATCGTACGTGGTATCTGGGTTCGGAACTGCGTTCCGTCGAGCGGTTCGGCAAGAGCGTCGCGCTGGGTTTCGAAAAAAACAATCAGATCAGATATGTCGTAGCCGAATTGGGGATGACGGGGCTATTGCTCTTTCCATCTGCGCAGACCAAATTGCCCCAACATGTCCATGTGCAGATGACGTTTGCAGGAGGTCAGGAATCGGCGTTGCGTTACTGGAATCCCCGCCGATTCGGCCGGCTATCGCTTCTGGACCGAAGAGGCCTCGATCACTATCGCGCGCGGCGCTTTGGCTACGATCCATTGACGGTCTCGTGGGAAGACTTTCACCAGCTGATCAAAGGACGGCGTGGTCGGCTGAAACCCCTGTTGATGTATCAACAGGCGATCGCCGGAATCGGAAATATCTATGCCAATGAAATTCTCTTTCGAGCCGGCTTGCATCCGAACGCTCAGGCGAGCCGTCTTCCCATCGCAAGAATTGAGCGCCTCTATCGGATGACACAGGAGGTGCTGCAGGAAGCCATCGCCTGCGGGGGCTCGAGCGTGCGCGACTTCTTCGCGCCGGACGGAACCGAAGGGCAATTTAAGCGTCGCCATCTGGTCTATGGAAAAGAAGGAATCGCTTGCCCAAATCGCTGCGGGCACACCATTCGGCGTCTTCAGAGCGAGCGCAGTTCATTTTTTTGCCCGGCTTGCCAAGGACGCAAGGGGAATCCATAGCACTCGCCGGCGAGGTCAGGGATGAACGAAGTTAAGTTAGTTGAAGAATTACAGCGACTTATAATGATCCAATTCCAACGCACCATCTCGCTAGGCCTTTTGCTCTCTTCCCGATTAGGACCTCTGGTGTATTGAGTCATCTCCGCGATTTCGCTACAATCCGTCTCCCTTTGCAGCGGTCTTCACACCCGTAAGGAGCGACGTCATGGCCAAGGTGCTGGAAGGTCCCGGGATGGGACTGATGAAGAAGTGGGGCATTCACGTGCCAAACTATGCGGTGGTCACGTCCGCCGATGAGCTCGCCAAACTCGGTCACGCCAACGAATGGATGAAGCAGACAAAATTGGTTGCCAAGGCTCATGAAGCTCTTGGTTCCCGATTCAAGCTCGGTCTCGTAAAAGTCGGGCTCGACCTCAACGGGGCAGTTGCCGCGACCAAGGACATGATCGGCCGCCAGGTCGGCAGTATTACGGTCACACAAGTGATCGTGTCAGAAATGATTCCCCACAAGGAAGAATATTATTGTGCGGTGAAATCCACCCGCGAGGGCAGTGAAGTTCTCATTGCCAATTGCGGCGGAATCGAAGTCGAATCGAACTGGGATCGCGTCAAGCGACTGTGTTTGGAAGTCGGGCAGCAGCCGACGCCGGAGTCGTTGGAGAAGCTGGCCAAGGATGCCGGGTTCACCGGGGCGCTTGCTAAAAAGATGGCGGACTTCGCCGGCAGGATGTTTACCTGCTTCGACAACGAAGACGCGCAGTATCTCGAAGTGAATCCGGTCGTCACTCGCGAAAGCGACGGCGAGCTGGTCGCGCTGGATGCCGTGACGCTACTCGACGGCGATGCCAAGTTCCGCCATCCCGATTGGAATTTCCAGTTTGCCGCCGAATTCGGGCGCGCCTATAGCAAAGATGAAATGGAAGTCATGGCAGTCGACAGCAAGATCAAGGGGTCGGTAAAATTTATCGAAATTCCAGGCGGCGATACGGCGATGCTCCCGGCGGGCGGCGGCGCCAGCGTGTATTACTCGGATGCCGTGGTCGCACGCGGCGGCAAGCTCGCCAACTATGCTGAATATTCAGGCGATCCCCCCGATTGGGCTGTTGAAGTGCTGACCGAGAAAGTCTGCTCGTTACCAGGCATCAAGAACATCATCGTCGGCGGCGCGATTGCAAATTTCACCGACGTGAAGAAAACGTTTGGCGGCATCATCAACGGGTTCCGTAAGGCCAAGTCGGACGGCAAGCTCAAGCATGTAAAGATTTGGGTCCGCCGCGGCGGCCCGCGCGAAAAGGAAGGCCTCGATGCGATGCGCGCGCTGAAGGATGAAGGCTTCGACATCAACGTCTTCGACCGCAATACCCCGCTGACGGACATCGTCGATAAGGCGCTGCTGAAATAGTACCGAGGACGGAAGACGTGGGCGGGGCGAGACTGCTCGAGTCCGGTCTCAGTCCTCAACGCTCAGTCCTGAAGGAAAAGAGGGAGATTTCGATGAGTATTCTGGCAAACAAAGACACCCGCGTGGTGATTCAGGGCGGGCAGGCCGGCGTGAACGCGGCCCGGCGCATGGCCGAATTCTGCTACCTGATCAAGCGCCCGCTCAATGTCGAAGCCTTCGTCTATCCGCCGGACGCCGGCAAGACCAACGAGATTCCTTATGGCAGCGGCCTGATTGCGATCCCCGTGTACAAGTCGATCGCGGACGCCACGAAGCATCATCCGACGATCAATACGAGCCTCGTTTACATCGGCGCAGATCGCGCGATGAAGGGAGGCATGGAAGCCCTTGATGATCCGCACATCAAGGCGGTCTCGATGATCACCGAAGGTGTGCCTGAAAAGGACGCGAAGCTGCTCGGCGCCCATGCGCGCAAGTTGGGCAAGGTATTCAACGGGCCGTCCTCTATCGGCATCATCTCAGCCGGTGCCTGTCGGTTGGGCGTGATCGGCGGCGCATTCGACAACCTGGTCCTCTCCAAGCTCTATCGCGAAGGTTCGTTCGGGGTCATCACGAAATCAGGCGGCCTTTCCAACGAAATTATCTGGATCTGCTCGCAGTTTGCCGACGGCATCACGACTGCCATCGGCATCGGCGGCGACGCCTATCCCGGAACCGACTATGTCAGCTATCTGGAAATGTTCGAGAACGATCCGCAAACCAAGGCGGTCGTCATCGTCGGAGAGATGGGCGGCGATCTCGAAGAGCGGGCGGCCGAATGGTATGGCGCCAAGAAACGTCGCGTCAAGTTGATCGGTGTCGTCTCGGGGTTCTGCCAGGAGAGTTTGCCGAAGGGCATGAAGTTCGGCCATGCGGGGGCCAAGGAGGGCATGAAAGGCGAGGGGTCGGCCCGGTCCAAGTCTGATGCGCTCAAGAAAGCGGGTGCGTTGGTGCCGGCGACGTTCGGCGCGCTCGGGCCGGCCATCAAGGAGGCCTATCAGGAACTGTTAAAGTCCGGCCAGGTGAAAGAGCCGGTGGAACCGGCTGTGTTGCCAAGGTTGCCGAAGTCTGTGGAAGAAGCGATGAAAGCGGACGAGGTGATGGTTGCGCCATTGATCCGCACGACGATCAGCGACGACCGTGGCGACGAACCCTGCTACGACGGCTACCCGGCTTCAGAACTCATTAACAAGGGGTATGAAATTCCCCACGTCATGGGCCTCCTTTGGGACAAGCGGCTGATCTCGAAGCAGGAAGCAGAAATCGTCAAACGCATCATGATGCTCTCCGCCGACCATGGGCCTTGCGTCAGCGGTGCCTATGCGACGATTCTCGCCGCCTGCGCCGGCATCGGTCTCTCGCAGTCGGTCGCAGCGGGTCTCATCATGATCGGCCCTCGCTTTGGCGGCGCCGTCACGGATGCAGGCCGTTGGTTCAAGTATGCGGTCGATAACAAGATGAATGTGGATGAGTTCCTGGCCTACATGAAGAAGCATGTCGGCCCGGTGCCCGGCATCGGCCATCGCGTGAAGAGCCTGCGCAATCCGGACAAGAGGGTGAAGGAACTGGTTGGCTATGTGAAGAGCTTACACATCAAGACGCCTTGCCTCGACTTCGCGTTGCAGGTGGAGCAGGTGACGGCAGCGAAGAAAGACAACCTGATTCTGAACGTGGATGGAACCATGGCGGCCGTGCTGGTCGACCTCGGCTTCCCGGTCGACAGCTTGAACGGGTTCTTTATCCTGTCCCGCACGATCGGATTGATCGGCCATTGGGTTGATCAGAAGCGCCAGGACAGCCGCTTGATCCGGCTGTTCGATTACCTGGTGAATTACGCGGCGCCCAAGCGGCGGGAAGTCCCGCCGTTAAAATAGGCGCGGGAGGTTCCGCCGTTAAAATAAACGCGGGAAGTCCCGCTCTTAATATAGCAATGGCGAATTTGTGAATTGCCAATTATGAATTGAGGTCACTATGTCGATGGATCTTGCCAAAAAACTCTACACGAAGATGCCGGATGCCTGTGCCAAGGCCAGAGCGAAGTTTGGCCGCGCGCTGACGCTGGCGGAAAAAATCCTTGTTTCGCATGCGGACAATTTCGATACGCAGAATTGGGAGCGCGGCAAAGCGATGCTGGCGCTGCGGCCCGATCGTGTCGCCATGCAGGATGCTACGGCGCAGATGGCGATGCTGCAGTTCATGCAGGCCGGCAAAAAGAAAGTCGCCGTGCCCAGCACGATCCATTGCGACCACCTGATTCGTGCAGAAATGGGTTCGCAGAAGGATTTGCTTCGAGCGATGGACGAAAACAAGGAAGTCTACAACTTCCTTGCATCGGCGGCGAAGAAGTACGGAATCGGATTCTGGAAGCCCGGTGCCGGCATCATCCACCAAGTTGTGCTGGAAAATTATGCGTTTCCCGGTTGCTTGATCATCGGCACCGACTCGCACACGCCGAACGGCGGCGGGTTGGGCGGATTGGCGATCGGCGTCGGCGGAGCGGACGCAGGCGAAGTGATGGCGGGCCTGCCTTGGGAAGTCCTTCATCCGAAATTGATCGGCGTGCGTCTGACCGGTAAGTTGAGCGGTTGGGCGTCGCCGAAGGATGTGATCCTCTATCTCTGCGGCCTGCTCACCGTCAAAGGCGGGACGAACAAGATCGTCGAATACTTCGGCCCCGGCGCTGAGACGATCAGCGCGACCGGCAAGGGGACGATTTGCAACATGGGTGCGGAGCTGGGCGCGACGACCTCCGTGTTCCCCTTCGACCAGAAGATGGTGGCGTACATGAACATCACGGATCGGTCGGATTTAGCGAATCTCGCTTCAGCTAACAAGCCGCTGCTCGTGGCCGATCCGGAAGTCAGTCAATCGCCGGAAAAATATTACGATCAGATCGTGGAAGTCGATCTCTCGAAGCTGGAACCGCACGTCGTTGGCCCGCATACGCCTGATTTAGCCCGGCCGGTTTCTAAGCTTGCGGCGGAGGCCAAAGAGAAAGGCTATCCGGTCGAGTTGAAAGCAGCCTTGATCGGCAGCTGCACGAATTCATCGTATGAAGACATCAGCCGTTCCGCGCACATCGCGCAGCAAGGCCTGAAGGCCGGGTTGAAGGCGAAGACGTCGTTTCTCGTGTCGCCTGGCTCAGAGCGCATCTATCACACCATGAAGCGCGATGGATTTTTAGACACGTTTGAGAAGCTAGGCGGAACGGTCTTGTCGAATTCCTGCGGTCCCTGCATCGGCCAGTGGAAGCGCGCGGACGCGGTGAAAGGCAAGGCGGATTCGATCGTCAGTTCCTTTAACCGCAATTTCCCCGGCCGCAACGATGGAATTAACGAAACTCTGTCCTTCCTCGCCAGCCCCGAAGTCGTGACGGCCTATGCGATCTCCGGCGATCTCGGGTTCGACCCGTTACATCAGACGCTGAAGGATGCAAATGGAAAAGAATTCAAGTTCCAGCCTCCTCAGGGCGAGGAATTACCGGCGAAGGGCTTTGCCAAAGGGGAAGAGGGCTACGTCGCACCGGCCGAAAACGGCGAGGCCTTGACGGTCGACATCCCGCCGATCAGCGAGCGGTTGCAGTTGTTGCAGCCGTTCCCGCGTTGGGACGGTAAGGACATGGAGAAGTTGCCGCTCTTGATCAAGACCAAGGGCAAAACGACGACGGACCACATTTCTCCGGCTGGCCCCTGGCTGAAGTTCCGCGGTCACCTGGACAAGATCAGCGACAACATGTTCCTCGGGGCCCACAATGCCTTTGCCTCTGAGCCGGGGAAGGGCACCAATGTGTTGACCGGCGAAACGAATCTGAACATTGCGCAGATCGCCCGCGCCTACAAGGCAAAGGGCATCGGCTCCATCGTCGTCGGCGACGAGAACTATGGCGAAGGCAGCAGTCGTGAGCATGCGGCGATGTCGCCCCGGTTCTTGAACGTGCGTGCGGTGATCACCAAGAGCTTCGCACGCATCCATGAAACCAATTTGAAGAAACAGGGGATCTTGGCGTTGACCTTCTCTGATCCGAAGGACTACGAGAAGATCGAGCAGCAGGACCGCATCAGCGTGACGGGGCTACAAAGTCTGGCGCCTGGCAAGCCGGTGGTGGTAACGATTCATAAGACGGATGGGCGCACGCTCACCATCCAGGCGAACCATAGCATGACGGAACAGCAGATTGCATGGTTCAAGGCGGGTTCGGCGTTGAATGCGCTGAACTAAACCAGATACTCAAGAGAGGGAAAGTCATGACGACCAAAGCGACGAAGATTATCTATACGAAGACTGATGAGGCGCCGATGCTGGCGACCTATTCGTTCCTGCCGATCATTAACGCGTTCTCCAAGGCGGCGGGCGTCTCCGTGGAATTGCGGGATATCTCGCTGGCGGGGCGTATTCTCGCTGTGTTCCCCGAATACCTGACGCCTGAGCAGAAGCAGCCGGACGCGTTGTCTGAATTGGGTGGGCTGGCCAAGACGCCGGAGGCGAATATCATCAAGCTGCCGAACATCAGCGCATCGCTTCCCCAATTGAACGCGGCCATCAAGGAATTGCGGAGTCAGGGTTACAAGCTGCCCGAGTATCCGGAAAATCCGAAGGACGATAAAGAGAAGGACATCAAGGCCCGCTACGACAAAGTCAAAGGCAGTGCCGTGAATCCGGTCTTGCGCGAAGGCAACTCCGATCGTCGCGCGCCGCTCTCCGTGAAGGCCCATACCAGAAAGCATCCCCATAAGATGGGGGCTTGGAGTCCGGACTCCAAGACGCATGTCTCACATATGAAGGACGGGGATTTCCGGTCGAACGAGAAGTCCATGACAATGGCCGCTGCAACAGATGCACGGATCGAATTCGTTGGCCAGGACGGCAAGACGACGGTCTTAAAACCGAAAGTTGCGCTGCAGGCCGGAGAGGTCATCGACGCGACGTTCATGAGCAAGCGGGCGTTGCGCCAGTTCCTTGAAGAACAGATCGAAGACGCCAAGAAACAAGGCGTGCTGTTCTCGCTCCACATGAAAGCGACCATGATGAAGGTCTCCGATCCCAAGATCTTCGGTCATGCGGTGACGGTCTACTACAAAGACGTGTTCGAAAAACACGGTGAGACATTCAAGAAGCTTGGTGTGGATCCGGACAACGGCATCGGCGACCTGTATATCAAGATCAAGGCATTGCCAGAGGATCAGCGCAAAACGATCGAAGCGGACATTCAGGCCGTCTATCAAAAGCGGCCGCCGATGGCGATGGTCAACTCCGATAAAGGCATCACCAATTTACATGTGCCCAGCGACATCATCATCGACGCCTCGATGCCGCCGGTCATTCGCGACAGCGGCAAGATGTGGGGGCCGGACGGGAAGCTGGCGGATACCAAGTGCGTCATTCCCGATTCCAGCTATGCGCCGGTCTATCACGAGGTGGTCGAATTCTGTAAGAAGCACGGCGCGCTCGATCCGAAGACCATGGGCAGCGTGCCCAACGTCGGTCTCATGGCACAGGCGGCCGAGGAATACGGCTCGCACGACAAGACCTTCAAGGCGCCTGGCAACGGCACGATCCGCGTGGTAGATGCGTCAGGGAAGAGCTTACTGGAGCACAAAGTCGAGGAAGGGGACATTTGGCGCATGTGCCAAGTGAAGGATGCCCCAATTCGGGACTGGGTCAAGTTGGCGGTGAATCGCGCGAAGGCCACCGGGGCCCCAGCGATTTTCTGGCTGGACAAGACCAGAGCGCATGATGCGGAGTTGATTAAGAAAGTCGATCAGTATTTGAAAGATCACGATACGAAGGGCCTCGACATTCGGATCATGACTCCAGCCGATGCGACGCGCCTTTCACTGGAGCGGATCAAGGAAGGCAAGGACACGATCTCTGTGACGGGGAACGTGTTGCGGGACTACCTCACGGACCTGTTCCCGATTCTGGAAATCGGCACCAGCGCCAAAATGCTTTCGATCGTTCCACTACTGAACGGCGGTGGCTTGTTTGAAACCGGCGCGGGCGGATCGGCCCCGAAACACGTGCAGCAGTTCCAAGAGGAAGGATATCTTCGGTGGGATTCGCTCGGGGAATTCCTCGCGTTAGCCGCCTCGCTGGAGCATTTGGCAAAGGCGGGGAACAATCAAGTGGCCAAGATTCTGGCGGACACGCTGGATCAGGCCAATGCAAAGTTTCTTGAAAGCAACAAGTCGCCAGCCCGCAAGGTCGGCGAGATCGACAACCGCGGAAGCCACTTTTATCTCGCCCTCTATTGGGCACAGGCCTTGGCTGCGCAGACGCAGGACAGGAATTTGGCGGCGCGCTTTACGAAGATCGCCAAGGATTTGGGTGACAACGAAGCGAAGATTTCGGCCGAACTGCTCGGGGCGCAAGGTAAACCGGTCGATGTCGGCGGGTACTATCATCCTGATGATGCGAAAGCCTCCAGGGCGATGCGTCCCAGCGCGACCTTGAACGCGATCATTGACGCAATCGCATAGTTCCGTGGCGACGGGTGACACTGTCACAAGGACGGATGTGAAAGATGGCGACTGAAACCACAGATAATCAGAATGTCATCGACCAGCCCGAGGTGCTCAAACCCCGGCTGGTGACGATCGAGATCTCCGGTAAGAAGTACGAAGTCCCGGAGGGCGTCACAGTCGTCAAGGCCATGTGGTACGCCGGCCAGGAAGTGGTCCGAGGCGTCGGCTGCCTCGGGGGCTTCTGCGGCGCCTGCGCGACCTACTATCGGACCAAAGACGATCCCAAGGTTCGGACCTGCCTGGCCTGCCAGACGGCGGTGCAGGACGGCATGTCCTTTACCTTGATGCCACCGTTTCCGGCCCGCAAAGCGATCTACGACATCCAGACACTTCAAGATCCCAAACAGGATCTCTTCAATCTCTATCCGGAAGCGCCGCTCTGCCGGAATTGCAATGCGTGCACCGAAGCCTGTCCACAGAAGATCGACGTCCGTGAAGGCGTCTGGAAGGCGGTCTTCGGGGACTTTAAGAGCGTCTCGGAAATGTTCATGGACTGCGTCATGTGCGGCATGTGCACGCCAGTGTGCATTGCTGACATTGCGCCGAATCTCGTGGCGCTGTATGTCAGCCGGGCGCAGGGTGCTCATTTTACCGAGAAACCCAAAGGACTGGACCAGCGCATCAAGGAGATCCAGGACGGCCGCTTCAACGACGAGTGGAACAAGATCCTCAAGATGAACGACGAGGACCTGGCCGACCACTGTGCCACGGTGAGGTAAGGGGTCAGTCACTCAGCACTCTTTCATGAATAGGGACGATTGACAGACTGAAACGATGGACATCCACGCCCTCCAACAGATCGTGCACAAGACGCGGGATGACCGACGCAAGCAAACTATTGCGAAATTCTCTTCCGCAGACTGCGATCAACTTATCCATAAATATCACCCCGACTATCGTGCGAGCGCCTATCGACCGATTCGCTTCGGTCCCAACGAAGGCGACAAGACCGTGGTTGAGCTGGCGACCTTGCTTGAAGGCGACAGTCCCATTCAAGACGATGTCGATCTGGCGCCGCATTATTCGACCGACGTGTTGGTCATCGGAGGGGGCGGAGCCGGCTGTGCTGCAGCTCTGCATGCGCATGGGGCCGGGGCCAAGGTGATTCTGGCGACCAAGCTGCGGCTGGGCGACTCCAACAGCGTGATGGCGCAGGGGGGAATGCAGATCTCCGTCGCGCCGGAGGATTCACCCGTCACCCATTTTATCGATACGCTCAAGGGCGGCCACATGCAGAACGACCATGCCCTGCTCAAGGTCATGGTCGAAGATGGGCCTTCGATCGCGAAGTGGCTCCTCGACCTCGGTGTCCTGTTCGATCGCCAGGCCGACGGAAATCTTCACGTAAAAAAAGGCGGCGGTAGCTCCAAGCCGCGCCTCCTGACCTGTTCAGACTACACGGGCCTGGAGATCATGCGCGTCTTGAAGGACGAAGTCCTCAACCAGAAAATCCAGTTGCTGGAATTCTGTGCGGCGGTCGAACTACTGAGCGACCAGAACGGTATTTGTAGCGGTGCGATCTTCAAGGATCTGGATAATCACCGTCATGTGGTGGTCGCAGCCAAGTCGGTGATCCTCGCCACCGGCGGCATCGGCAGGCTGCACATTCAAGGATTCCCGACAAGTAATCATTATGGTGCGACCGGCGACGGGCTGTGCTTGGCCTATCGCATGGGCGCGAAGCTGGCACACATCGATACATTCCAATACCACCCCTCAGGCGCGGTCTATCCGGAGCAGTTGATCGGCGCATTGGTGACGGAAGGGATCCGGTCCGAAGGCGGCCAGTTGGTGAACGCCAAGGGTGAACGGTTCGTGAACGAACTCGACACGCGCGATGTGGTGTCTTCATCGATCATTCGTGAGTGCGAAGAGGGGCGCGGTATCCGCACTATGTCGGGCCGTGTGGGGGTCTGGTTGGATACGCCGTTATTGGATGCCGAGCATGGACCCGGCACGGTCGAGAAGCACTTCCCGGCCATGATGTTGCAGTTCGAGCGGTTCGGGATCGACATCAGCAAAGATCCTGTATTGATCTATCCGACCCTCCACTATCAAAACGGCGGCGTCAAAATCGATACACACTCGGAGACCAACATCAAGAATCTCTTCGTGGCCGGTGAAGCGTCAGGCGGGCTGCACGGCCGCAATCGCTTGATGGGCAATTCACTGCTCGATTTGATGGTGTTCGGGAAGCGATCGGGGTTGACGGCAGCTTCTCGAACGAGTTCGATGAAACAGGGGAAGCTCACGCTCACCCATTTGCAACGGTTCCGTGCTGAAGCCAAGAAACACGGCAACCCCAGTGGCGTCATTTCGCCGATGATCCTGCCTGCCTATACGAGAAAAGTGAGCTGAAAGGGGTTACGAATGAATGTGCATGAGTTTCAAGCGAAGTCGTTGTTTGCGCAATTTGGAGTGCCGGTGCCCCGCGGGAAAGAGATTACGTTTCCCGAAGCGGCGACCGCCTGGGCCAATGAGCTCAATACCCCTGTCTTCGTCATCAAGGCACAGATCCATGCCGGAGGTCGCGGAAAGGCCGGCGGCGTGAAGATCACCAAAGACAAGGGGGCCGTCGCCGGTCTCGCCAAAGAACTCATTGGCAAGACGCTGGTGACGCATCAGACCGGACCGAAGGGTCGGAAAGTGCATCGCCTCTTGATGGAAGAAGGCGCGAACATCGCGAAAGAGTTGTATCTCTCCATTCTCGTGGATCGCGATACTGGTTGGCCGACCTTTATTGCCAGTACAGAAGGCGGAATGGAAATCGAAGAAGTCGCGGAGAAGACCCCGGAAAAGATCATCAAGGAAGCGATCGATCCAGCGGTCGGGTTCCAGGGTCACAATGGCCGAAATGTGGCCTTTGCGTTGGGTCTGCAGAACATCGAGCCGGGCCTCATCAATCCATTCGTTCAGATGCTCGGCAATCTCTACCGCCTCTTCATGGACAAGCATGCGGCGCTCGTCGAGATCAATCCGCTTATTATCACGAAGGAA
>CAMLHQ010000060.1 GCA_946479785.1 uncultured Nitrospira sp. | reverse complement strand
GTCCCGGATTTGCATGAGCTCTATTTTGGCTCGTTCACGCCGGATCAGGTCGGCAAGCTGCCGACTCAATGCGACCGGATCTATTACAACGGCTATAGGCATGGAGACGGTCGTAGTTTTGGTTGCCTCGTCCGAGGCGGTATTGCTGGGGTACTGCCTAATCACCAGGAGCCCGGCGCTATAGGCACGTAGCTCGTCGCGATTGAGGCCGAGTGGTTTGAGGGTGGACGATGTTTCGAGATATGCCACGGCCTCATCTAGAGCCGTCGATTTTGCCGTGACCAAGGCAAGGCGCTGGCCTTCGCCAATCGTATCGAAAGGTCCCATACGATACTCGCCCGTGACCGCGATCGTATGCACGTCGGCAAGGGCAGACGGAGCGATGATGCCCCAGGCGATCGCCAGCCAACAGCAAAGGATGAAGAATCTTGTCACGATGGCTGCACTCCTGACTCCTTTTCCGTGTCTCTGAGCATCCGATCTAAGATCGGTGGTGCTTCAGAGATGGCACTTACGGCATGCAGCAAGTGTTCATTGTTTGTCATTTTGGTATCTAATAGCTGTACCAGATAAATACTCCGTCAGTCCTGTCTCATCCACTGAACCTTGCGCGAAACTCCAACGGTCATAATAGAAAGGCCACCACCCCCCGAAACTTCCTCCTGCGGGCCCCATGGTGGATTGAGGAGCCGTACCTGTTCCGGCAGATTCCAATACATCAGACTTTCCCATCACGACCGCATCTGCTCCGAGGGTGGCGGCACGCGCTAGAATCTTCTCACGCAACTCGTCTTCATCCGCGCTCTGACTCGTCGCAATGATACGGGCCAATTTAACATGTGGAGAATCAGGCTCTGATTCCAGCCACTGCACTTGCTTAGGGCTCCTGTTAGGAGGGTAGACCTCACCGGTCAATGGCTCGACACGTACCGACACGCAAGCAGCCAGTGCTAAAAGGCCAAACAGCATGACTCCACAAAGGGCTTGGTGATATGGAGTTCTCATAAGCGACCACACCTGAATGGTGCACTGGCGGCGTCGGGGACTTCGTTTAAATCGGGCTCTAGTCTTACGACCTGTGTACGAGATCTTCGAGGACAAGTATCGCATTTGGGGGTACTGTACCCCGCCCCGGTTCCCGTTCCCTCACATCAGACACAGACACCAGCCGCCCGCTACTTAGCAGACGGGGGCGCGGCCACCGTCATGCCGTGACGTCGGAAGACGTCCATCATCTTTGCGCGGTCGGGCGGGCCACCGGCAGCGGCGCCGATCACTTCGGCAGCTTCGCGGAAGTATGCGGGGCCCATTATCGCAGGGGTTATGACGCAGAGCTGTTTCACATTCTCGCGGCCGAGGTTATCAAAGCGGTGCACCACACCTCGGGGGATGCACAGCGCCTGCCCGGGGCCAACCTCAATGGGCGTGCCGTCAACCGTCCAGGTAAGGACGCCCTCAATACCGTAGAGCATCTCCTCGTAGGTGTCGTTCATGTGGGCGGGCGCTGCCAGCTTCTGCCCGGCGGGGACAAGAACCTCGAACACTGACACGCTGCCGTTGGAATCATCGCCCGTGAGGAGGAACCGGATCCCTAGCGGACCAATCTTGATGGTTTCTTCCGAAGGATTCACTCTGGTCGTACGCTGCTGCATAATTGCGCCCCCTTTAAGTAACGTCATCCGACATTTCCGATTCGGCCACCCCAGATCGGTCGCATCCTACGCCATCTAGACCACGCTCGTTGTTCTGCAGTCTCCATGTCAGAAATAAGTGCTGAGATTCCACGCGTCGGGAAATAGTTCCAGGACCTTTTCTACTTTCCTGCATTAGCGCACTGGAAGGCCCGATCTTCCATCAAAGCCAAAATCCTGCACGATGCCATTATCGTCATACTTGATCCAAAACTGGCTCTGTGTAGATTGCGCGTTCGCATAGAATGGTAGGACAGCCGCCTCGGATTTTGTATGCAGATAAGTGGCCTTTGTGCCCTTAGGCGAGTCAACTTGGGTGGGCGTTGGTGTCCCGCTGGTATCCCCTTCTTTGGTTGTCGTCGATGTACTCGTCGTTTGGTGTTTTGAATCTGTATAGTCTGGAAACTCCAAATCTGGAACACCAAATCGTTCGACGACCTCATGCCGAGTAGTGACCCCTTTTTGGATCCATGCGGCCTGTTCGGGAGTGATTAGACGCCCCATCTCAGCCGTGGCGCAGCCATTCAGAAAGATCACGAGGCTGACCAATAGAATTCGCGTCATGGATATCTGTTCTCCCGTGAAGTTGGCCTTGATGAAGAAAGCTCAAGGTTCGTGAAGACACGGACATTCTACGTTTTCTAGCTTGGCTGGTCTATCGCTGTGTGAAAGGAGGGGAGAATGAGGAAGGAATCGGCCCGCCACGCGCGGCAAAGGACATCTGTTCTTTTGAACTGAGCAAGTCCATACTCTGACCGCGCTATGACCTATTCATTGCTGCGCTATGCTCATCTAATCGGCTTGATGCTCATGGGTGGGGGGCTGGTCGGTGTGTGGATTTCAGATCTACGATCGAGGAAGGTGCACGACCTCGGACTCTTTGCCGAGGCCGTCCGCAACATTGCAGTCTTCTATGATGGTGTCGTGGTACCCGGTGCCATCATCCTCTTCGTCTCTGGCACATGGATGACAGCGGATGTGTGGGGCGGCTGGGGATTCATACAGCATCCCTGGCTGGCCGGCATGATTGTGCTGTTCGTGTTTGAATTCGTCGAAGGGAACACCGTCACGCGACTCTACTTTATGCGACTCCGACGCCTCACGAACGAGGCGTTGGCAAAAGGAGGTGTGACGCCTGAACTCATCCACGCCAGGCAAGAACACGTGCCGACCTTCACGCATTTCTTGGACATTCCGATGCTCTTGCTCATTGTGTCGCTCGGCGCCATGAAGCCAAGTACATGGACACAATTCATCATCGGGGCGATCGGGGCCTTAGCTGTGGCAACAGTCCTAACCTTGTGGATTCCGCGCCTCTACGCCTGGGTCCCGCCGACCTACCATAAGCTGAGCTAGCCGCTCCGCCACGCGCCGCCAGATGGTTCATGGCGGGAGGTTCCACGGAGATGTTAACCACTGAGCAAACAAGGTCACGTCGACTGATTGAGTGGACTCCCTTTGGAATTGCGCTCGGGCTCATCTTGTCGATGATGTCTGCCAGGGAGGAGTGGTTGTACGTAGCGGCTGTCGCTGGAGTATTCGCTTCGGTAGCCGTAGGTCGGACTTCGGGAAAATCGGAGGACTTTGCAGTAAAAGCGCGGCTATGGAAATTCGCTAAAGGCTGGTTATTCGTGGTTGCCTTTGCCGCCCTCGGTCTTCTCGAGGGGAAGTGGCAGCCGATGGTTTTCTTCGTCCTCGTCGGCGTCATCTCATCAGCCTTCTTCTGGCTTGGTTGCAAGTCGAGTCGCTGATCCGGTGACCGTTTCAAAAAGGCTGGAGGGACGATTTAAGCACGGCGAGACAGTGGACGCGATGCAGAATGCCGACGGGATGGACAATGAGAACCTGTCCGCCACGCGCCGCGAAACGTTTGCTGACATCTTGTGGCTCAGTCTGTCAAAATCATTGATGTCCTGGCGGTATGTTCGTAGGAGCATGAGTCTGTTGCGCACAAAGATCATGAGCAGTCTGATAGGTGGTGTGATTTTGTCCGCCGCTCTGAGTGCGTGCGGGACAACTCGCGCCACCAAGGTCGACCATAAGAGCGATCCCGCTGTCGACATGTCTGGCAAGGTGCAATCTCTTCAGAGACAAATTCAAGAGCGAGATAAGCGTATTGAGGAGTTAGAGTCCCAACTGGACGCCTTAAAGCTCATTGACGAAGACCGTGAGAAGCAGAGAAAACCCCTCCGGCCGCCCACGATCCTCGAGCCAAGCCAGTGACCCTCGTTCCAACACCGCCGCGCGCCGCGAAATGGTTCCTGCCACCTGTTCTTGACAGGCGGCTTATGGTGAGCGTCTCAGTTTCGATCCTGCCTGAAGCGGAAGTTGAGGCGTGCGTTATGGCAACGTGTCACCCGGGGAAAGGACCGCCTGATCCGCCTGGCTGACAGCCGCTCTCGCTCGAGCGTGGACTCCGCCTAATTGAAGGTACCGGCGGAATGCCTCGACGGATTTCGCAGGGTCGTTGAGCTGGTCTTCGTACAGTGTTCCGAGGGAAAAATACACATCCAAATTTCTCGGGTTTATCTTCGTCGCCTGGACGAACGCTTCTTCAGCTTCCGGATAGTGGCCCATTTTTTCATGCACGAGGCCGAGCGTATAGTAGGCGTCCGCATTGTCAGGCGCATACGTGACGGCTTGTTGTCCGGCTACAAGCGCTTCATCAAGCTGCGGGAGGACTTCCAGCCGGAGATAACCTTTTAAGATATACGCTTCGGCAAAGGTGGGATCATATTCGATGGCGCGATTGAGTCGAGCCAAGGCCTCCTCTGCATATTTCCCTTCCTGCAAGTGGGCAAGAGCTTGTTCATACTCACTCTTTGCGGCCTCACGATTGTTCGGCCTCTGTTGGGTTTCAAGCGCAGGAACCGCTTTACGTTGCTGAAGCAATACGGTATCTCCGTCGCCCTCGATGCGCACAGAGAGGGCATCGACTTGCTGCTTGATGTAGGCGCCGAGTTCAGAAGCCGTGAGCGACCCATTTTGATTCAGATCAGCTGCTCCCGAGAGACCGGTGAGTAAGGCCTGGACAAAGAGGGTCTTGCCGCCCGTCTTGGCGGACTTGTCGTCTCTGCTGGCGGTGGCAATGATCTGGAATGCCCGCGCGTCAGTCTCGGCCGCAGACGATGGCGGCTTAGCACCGGTGACCTCCCATGCACGAAAAGGTGCATTCACAATCAGCAGGATGTGCTTGGAGGGAGAGCGCTTGCTCAATTCCTTGATCGCCTCAAGGGTCAGGAACTTCGCGACGTTGTTGGCCTGCGCATCGGCGGGAACGAGGTAGCCCATGTCCCTGCCTTTCCCATCGCGAGTGGTCCCCGTCTGGCCGGCAAAGAACACGACCACTCGTCCGCTTCGGTCCACTTTTTTCGCGAAGAGATCGGTCAGTACTTGGTGCAGCCGCTTCGCTGTCGCATCTTTATTGTAGAGCTCGATGATTTCTTCAAATCCAAGCTGACGGAATGTTTGGGCGACCTGTTTGGCCTCTTCCACTGCGCCTGGCACCGATCGGCCCTGCGGGTACTGCTCAATACCAATAATGAGCGCCCGCGACTTGTCATACAGAGCTTCCGGATCGACTTCAGCAAGAAGGGTCGGGGGAAATGCGGCAGAGCTGCCGAATATGAACAATGGCAGGGCAAACCAGAGTGTTGTCGACCGATTATCCGCTATCCTACTCCTAGTCATTAGCCCACTGTATCGGGGATAGGAATGTTCCGGTGCTAGAGGTATCCCTAGGTTTTAACCATGGGGTTGATATCTGAGAGAATTGAGCTCCTCACGTGGTGGAACGGATGCGTCTCTGTGCGATACACTTTTTAGGTTGGCAGCACCCACGCATAAGACGGAGAAACCGATATGGCTAAACCCAGCGGCAAGTACTCAGGAAAAGCGCTCCTCATCACCTTTCTCGGTGGAGCGGTGGTCGGTGCCATCGCCGGAATTCTCTTGACTGATAGGTCAGGCCAAGAAACCCGCTGGGAATTAGAAGATTACGCGAAGAGAAAGCAGCAGGACTTGATCAAGAAAGCGAAAGAAGTGCGTGCTGCTCTCGATGACGTGATCGAACGGAGCAAGACCTTCATGACGGAAAGGCGAGTCGGTTAGAAACCGCTCAGATACCATCTGGAATCTTCGACCGCATCATTTCCCTTCGATCCAGCTTGCGCCCGTCCACTACGAAGGTTCCATCACCAATTGCGTGAAGGGTTCGCTTCTCTTTTCGTGAAGGATCAAGGTACGCAGCCACGCCCTCGAGAACAACGATATTGTGCTGCCTAATAATGTCGACAACCCTACATTCGATGTTCGCCACGCATTCCTTA
This sequence comes from uncultured Nitrospira sp., assembly GCA_946479785.1. The sequence goes on along the minus strand of CAMLHQ010000060.1, from coordinate 14,077 downwards.
ATCAAGGGAGCCCTGACATGTTTGCTCTTCACAGGAGTCAGTCGGAACTTTGCAAATTTATCAGTGTCGGCACCGGAACATGTCCCGACGCCAACGACCTGATCGATGAGGTCCACAGTGGGGATTGAAATGACGCATTCCCTGAATTTGCGAAGTGCCGCATATGAATAGTTCCAGGGCCCTGTGGTTATGGCAAATATTGGACTAAAGTCCAATACCATGGTCCATGAGATGGTCATGATGTTGTTGTTCTCGCCATCACTAGTCGTGACGAAGACAACTGGGCCTGGTTCCATCAGTGTGAAGGCTTTGCCGAGCTTCATCCTTGTCATGACCGTATGCGTCCCGTCCTGTTTGCCTAACGCGGATTAGGTGCGAAAAACAGCGCGAGCTCTTCTCGCCAGGTGAGAAGAAATCGGCACATTCTACGTGTTCGAAGCGGGCGGGTCTATGGCGAGGTGGAGGGACTCCTATCGATAAGTGACGGAGGTGCAGACCGATGGAACGCACTGGCCCGCCGCGCGCCGCGACATTCAGAATGTTCCCGTTTCTTTGTCTCCGCACTGAAAGATCTGCTTGCACATCTCGTTGCACTTGCTCGATCGTTCTTCACAATGGACCAAGCAGGCGCTATCGCTTAAGCACTGACTCCGGCACCGCAGACTGTCGGCTGTGCATTTCCCGTGGCACTGCCGGCACCTCATGTCTTCGGTCACCGTCATGCGATTGGGTGACGGCCGTTGCTCAGTGACGTCGTTCTGCGTCTTCCCGTCATCTTCTTCCGACTTGCCGTATCGATAGTCGGGTTTCGTGAAGGTGCCACACCAGTTGGACGTTTCCTTGATGGATGTGATCATCGCGCCAGGCAATGGGCTATCGAAAGGCGATGCATCATGTGACTGTGCCCACACCTTTCCTGCATTCAGCAGGACCACGAGTGCGATGAGAAAACCATAGCATCCGGCCCAGGACTTCCCCATGACTCCTTAGCCTAATCAATAGAATTATCGTGGCAGTCTACGCCACTCATTCCGTAAATGCTAAAGCGTAGTACGAGCTGAGAGAGGCGGAGGCGGAGAAAGCGGCACGCCATGCGCCGCGAAAAGCAGAATGTCACCTTTTTCTTGTCCCCCAGAATCGTCCTTCACTTTCATCATTTCTTCAGAATGGTCTGTAAGGCTGCCTCGAGCGCTGGATAGTGAAAGACGTATCCACTCGCTAGCGCTTTCTCCGGACTCACTCGCTGGCCGGTCGTCATGAGCGTACTCAACTCACCGAGTGCGAGGGATAAAGCTATGCCGGGAACTGGAAGCCAGGAAGGACGATTGAGGACTCGCCCTAGCGTCGCGCAAAACGCCTGCATCCTTTCCGGCTCGGGAGCCACTGCATTGATGGGCCCTGAGACACTCGGCATCGTCAGGGCCCACTCGATAAGTCCGAAGTGATCCCTTCTATGGATCCACGACACCCACTGTGTCCCTGGCATGATCGGGCCGCCCAGATACAAACGAAATGGGAAAAGCATCTTCGGCAACGCCCCGCCGTCTCGTTCGAGTACCATCCCGGTGCGCAAGAGGACCACACGAGTGCCGAACCCTTCAGCCCGTCGCGCTTCGTTTTCCCATGCGAGGCATAGATCGGCAAGAAACCCCTGGCCGCGGGGTGCGGCTTCGCCTAACACACGATCATCGCTTGCGCCGTAGTACCCGATGCCGGAGGCACTGATGAGGACGCTCGGTTTCGAAGACCGTTGCGATATTGCTTCAACGAGACGTCGCGTGAGGTGCACTCTGCTATCGGTAAGAAGCCGTTTTCGCTCATCGGTCCACCGCGCATCAGCAATCGGCGCACCGGCAAGGTTAATGACCGCATCGCATCCTTCGAGACTCTCCTCCCAGACACCTGGATCACGACCATTCCACTCAACCGTCGTGACCAAAGTCCTAAACAGCTCTGAAGCAACTCGTCCATTTCTCGTAAGGACAGTTACCCGGTGGCCGCTTCGAGACAAGGACACACACAAGGCGCGTCCAATGAACCCTGTTCCCCCAGTCACAACGAGATTCATATCGCCATTCTACTCCGTTGCGCTCTAAGTCTGGCTGGACCTATCTTTACCTATCTGCAGGTCGTATTTCATTATTATGACCCGGTAGAGTGGGTAGTACGGTTGAAGCAGACTCGGAGAGCGAAATCGAGAACGCACTGGCCCGCCACGCGCCGCGAAATGGTTCCTGACACCTTTTCAGTTCTCCAGATCATTCGGGAAGCGCCACGTAGACCGGCGTGACTTGGGAGTAGGAAACGGTGCACGATAAACAGCCATCACCTCTTTTAATAATCCTCTGGTAAGCTTGTTGGCATGAGCCTCAAGCCTATCCTCTTTCACGATATCGACGGTGTTTTGTTCGGCGATTACAACGGCGCATTCCAGTTGCGCCCTGGAGTGAATACTTGGCTGGAATGGGCCTTTGACCAGTTTGAAGTGATTTGGTTGACTTCGTGGGATCAAGAGAAGGTTAAAGCATTCCTGACGGTAACGTATAATGCCAATCTGGTAGGCCAATTTCGCTACGCAGAATGGACCAATTACGCCAATAAGACCGTTTGGATCGCGGAAGCCTTGAAACTCCTAGCTGAACAAGAAGTGTTTTGGATTGACGACGAAGCCGTGCCGGTAGAGGGTGTTGAAGCAATCCGTGTCAATCCAAAGGGCGAACACGAGCTGATTGCAGTTCAAGCGCAGCTTGATCAACTCCTGGCGCTCCACCACGAAAACTGAGGAAAAAGGTGAGCAGGTTAGGCGTTCACCTCCGTGGACGTTCTACTTTTCAGCCCGCCACGCGCCGCGAAGTGGTTCCTAACGCGGTTTCATTCTCCCGCCGTGAAGGTGTTGTCGCGTTCCTTGTAGTCCGTCGTCACCGGCGTTCAGTCTTCCACGCCCACGCCGATCACGATTAGAACCGCATAGTCCTGCTTCGTACAGCCCTCGACCGGAGGCATCGCTCCCCCTGGCGCAACTGGAAATGCAGTCCTCTGCACGTTTGCCGGCGAGCACGAACCACCAACCGCTGCCGGTGTATAGCGCGCGGAGCGGCAGGCCAGGTGCGTCACGTCGTAGAGCGTCGCACCTTTATCGAGCTCCCAGCGCCTGTCGCCATTCCTGTCGGCGGGATGAATGGTCAGCACAGCCGTCACGTCGCGGCTGCCCGTGACCACGTATTTGCCGGGAGGGAGCGGAAAGGTCGGCTGCTCCATGATCAAGCCGTGTTCCTCCAGCCACCAGTCCGTGCCGTCGAATTTCCAGCGCGCCGGGGCGACTCCACCGGCATCCTTCAACCGTTTATAGCTCTTCAACTCGACGCCCCGAGGACCTGGGTCCAGAGGCCACAGACCCCACGATTGCGCGCCGCTCCCGGAGGTCGCACCTGGATCGCCCAACGCCGCGATGAACTGTGTTGATATGCGCTGGAACTTCATCTGACCTCCGCCTGCGGCGTGGGCTTGATTTCGATTTAGATTGAACGAGGGGAGTACGAACGAATCGAGCAGAAAGAGAGCCAGGATGAGCAGAGAAAACGTAGAACGGGCAGAAGAACCAGAAGAACCACCCTCTTTTTTTGTCATCTTTGCTCCTGCGTCTCGTCGCCAAGCAGAAAGCCTTGGGTAACTGTACTCTTTCCCGACCGGCTGGTCCATAGGTCTGTGTGGTGAGGGAGAACGGAAAGAGTGATAAAGGCGCCGGCCCGCCACGCGCCGCGAATGGTTTCTGACGCCGTTTCTCTCAACGCAAGAACGAGTAGCCTGTCCCCCTTCTTATTCCTTGGCTTTGACGTACAAGTTTGTACGACATTGTACGTATAAGTAATACCCTTAAGACAACTTTACCGATTAACTCTTTGAAAAGTTTAAATTCACTTCAAGGGACTAAAAATTGCTCCTAGAGACAACAGCTTTGAATCGAAATTAAGGAGGGAAAGATGGAGTGTCCAAAATGCAAAGGATTTATGACGTTGGAACGCTTCTCGGATTTCTTTTTAATCTTTTACGCCTGGAAATGCATCAATTGTGGAGCGCTCATTGATAGAACGATCTCCAATAACCGGAGAAAAAGCCTACAGGCTAAAACTGTAGAAACCAATAAAGTTGAGGCCGCTGTTGTTTAGTGATTGTCTAGTCTCCCTCCATCGAAACAGGAAGCGGAGCAAACGGTCCTATGCAACGCGAGCGCTCAGGCTGGTCCGGTCCCGCTTCGCGTCCATTGTGAACACCCCTGTGAAATAAAAAGCAGCACCCCGCCACGCGCCGCGAAATGGTTTCTGACGCCATTTCTCTCTCTCAGAAAAGTAGCCTCTGTCCCCTTTTCCTGTTCTCCCTTTTCCTGTTCCTTTTCTTGTTCCCTTGAGCCATGAAGTGCAGTCAGAGGTCTCGTGTTATCAGACGAGGATGGAGTTGCCGATCCGTTTTCACGGTCGACATTGCTGTGAGGATAGCCTTAACGAGAATGTCCCCGGATGTCGTACTTTTGTGCAGGGCGGCTTGTGCGCCGTTATTGATAGCGGCTTCCAACAAGTAGGGGTTCGCGAGCCGTGTGAGGATGACCACGGCAATTTTAGGATGCTGAACACGAGGAATCAACCTGAGCAAGACCTCGAAGCCCGACATGTCATCCAGATCAAGCTCCAGCACGACGCAATCAATTAGCTGCTGTTTGCAAAGAGCGAGACCGACCCGACCAGTAGGCACACGGAGCACATCGAACCCCGGCGAGGAAATTCGGAGGAGTTGAGTGTAATACTCGCGGTCTTCTCGATTTCCATCAATGAGAAGTATGAGAGGCGCGTCCGACATGCCCCGCCTTTCTAGGCCTGTCGACGGTCGGGCCTTCCAGGAGGCCTGTGGGGGAGGGTGACTCTAGGCGCTTTGAAGCCAAGCGTCAATTAAGCAAACCGCCTTAGTGTGTAGGATAGGAGACGACTTAACTATATGAACTACCCTCGTTTTATCAAATTGTTTGACTTCCTAACATTTTACGCGTAGCCTGAAAACTGTTCGATCACGTTAAGGCAGACATTGCCTTGCGCAGGAGCTCCTAAAGAAGCCCTATCCGGTTCCCTCCTGGGCTTATTTTCCTGCCCCTTGCTCACCAAGACAATGCTTACCTCTCACAAGGAGGTGTAGGCATGGCATCTAAAATCCATATCAGTGGACTCCCTGTCGCTTTCACCAATGCGCAGCTCCTTCAGATATTCGTCCCATTCGGGACTGTGGAATCAGCGCAAGTTCTGAGGGATGCGCATGGCCACTCCCACGGCCTCGGCGTCGTGCAAATGTCCTGTCCCGAGGAAGTGGAGCATATCTTCAGCGCGCAACAGATCTTTGAAGTTGCGGGCAAGCATCTGGATATATGGGAACCTCCAGACCCAGATGACAAAGAAATGACTTCACGTTCAGTGACCACGTCCATTTCGTGATATCCGAGGGGAAAGCATGAGGCCACCTCCAGGCCGAAGGTGTTTGCCCTGGATGATTTGTGGAGGTGGCCCGCCACGCGCCGCGAAATGCTTGTCTAATAGGTGTATCTTTCTGGAAAAGCAGAACGTCCCCTTTGTTTCTCCTCGAAGGAAACACGCTGTGGAGGGGCCGGAAGAATCCGACAGGGCATCGCGTTTTTAGTACTCTAGCGATGTCCTATTCGTTCCAAGCAATATCATGAATTTCGATCCATCGTTCAGTTTCCCTTCTCCCGCCCACGAGTCGCCCTTACCATTCGCAATAAAATTCCCTTTCCGTTTATCGCTACATTGGATTGTGCCTTCAGTAGTGGTCTCGGTGACAGGAACAAACATCTTCCCCGCGCAGGACAGACCCTCGATATTTTTCACGGAAATAACCGCATCCCTCCCAACCTTCCCGCTCGCAGATCCTCGCAGGATTTGATTTCTTTCGATCCTCATAGTCGCAGGAACTGTTGCAGAACACGCTGTGAGAACAATACTCATCAGAATGATAGCTCTTTTCATGTATTGCCGAAGAGACTCACAACAATCGGGGAATGTATTAACAGAGATAATTGTGTGAAGCAATTTCCGGTGAAAAAGAGCGCGGTGTAAGGTGCGATGAGCGGTGAGGGAGCGGAAGGGGTGGGGAGGCGAGCAACGAGCCGGCTCGCCACGCACCGCGAAATGCGCTTTACGTTCATCCCATCAGTCCTCACCTGCGCAAGGGGAATCTCTAGTTCCATCCCCTCTGTGATAGGCCTAGCATCAGGTCCCTTCGTTAGGAAAAATTTTTGTTACGCCACTACGGACCCTCCGGAATAATTACATGCGCACTCATCTGGTTGAACCTGAAGGGAATCGGATCATTACGACCATAAATCTTTCTGTGGAGGTGCGCCATGTATACCAAGATCTGGATGGTGAGTGTCATTTGCGTGGGCTTGCTCGGCAGCGTGTGCCTCAGCAGTACTCTTGCCGGAGAAGGAACGGCGGCCTCGCCCGAAGCCGCCAACAATATCGGTGCGGTCCTCGTAAAATCTTATACCTTTGAGCCCGTTCACCCCAACCCGCCCAACCATCTGTGGCTTGACGAAGGCAATGGTCGAGTGCAGTTCATGATGTTCGACAAGCCAGTGAGTGATCCTACTGCACAATTGCTGTTCGTGGGCCAAGGCATCAAAGGCCGGTTTTGTGCCGAATCGCAGCCTGATCGTGGGAAGACAGGCTGCAACCATTTCCATCGGACCACTACTCCCGCGACTGGAGATACGTCCATGCACGGTGCGAAAGGCGAGGAAGGCTATTGGCTGAAGCATGTGGCTGTCGCCGAATTCGACGATGAGCCCAAGGGCGAGCATGCAGGACATGGAGGAAAAACGCACTACAAACCAGGTCAGGTCGAGAATACGCCCCAGCCGAAGACACCCAAATGTAAGTAACCCTGTCGAGGCGTCGGTCCATCTCCAATCCGTGGTCGCGGGGGAGGATTTATGGCAACACGTGTCGGTGCTTAAGGCGAGGGCCTTGGTTCGAGTCCCGGGCGGCTCTTCGGTTTGGGCAATAGATAGAGCGTTCAGGATTAGGTTTGGCTTTCAGTAACCCGGCCCACACCCCAAACTCATGTCGAGTGATGTGCCGATGTTTCGGCACCTGCCGATAGAATGGCACAGAGCGCTTCGTCACTTTAGTCCTGCTCAAAACCAGACCCACAGGTCTTTCACGAACAACCCCTTTGCCGTCCATCACTTGCGTCTTCATTCGTCGATCCTCTGTTGCCTGGAACGGTCTATGCGCGTACGGGTGCAAGGATTTAAAGAGAGCGAGGCGAAAGTCATTTCAGCATCTCGAAAGGAGTAAGCGCCATGTCCTGGTTACTCATCTTCATATCAACCTATGTCCCAATTGTGATCCTGTTCATCCTGGTCTCCGTGAACTGGCTACACGGTGAGATTCAGTCGAATTCGGCTCATGCAGTTCTCAGGCGGTGTTAACCGAGAACAACGCGGGAATGGAGTAGAAAAACTATGACAACAAAATTCACCACACGTCCGGAAGGAGCGTTCGATCAATCCTCCAGTGGCATATCCCCATGGGATATCGACGGACCTCAGCCAGGCATTATCCGCTTGGCCCAGTCCGGGAAAATTGTCGGCACAGTACTGGATGTCGGCTGTGGAACCGGAGAAAATGCGCTGTATCTTTCTAGCTTGGGACACGAAGTCACCGCCATTGATACGGCGCAGGAGGCGATCGACAAGGCCAGGAGGAAATCGCTCGAGCGCAGGCTCCGTGTCAATTTCCGGCTAGTCGATGCGCTAGCGCTGCCCTGCCTCGGCCTCACGTTCGACACTGTCATTGATTCCGGTTTGTTTCATGTATTCTCGGACGAAGAACGGGTAGAGTATGCGAACAATCTATGGGCTGTGCTGATGCCGGGCGGAAGATATTTCATGTTGTGCATGAGCGAACGGGAAACGCGAGAAGGTCCGCGACGGGTCACCCAGGCGGAAATTAGAGACACATTTCGAAATGGATGGACCATCACCGACATTCAGGAAACCAGGGTTGACACTCTTATTCATGAAGGTGGAGCATGGGCCTGGCTCGCCTCCATCTCGAAGACCGGGTCGCAATGAATACAGGTGAATTACGAAAACTCCCGTTATTCGCCGACCTCTCCCCAGAGGAGAGTAATTGCCTGGAACAGGGCGAAGAGATCTTCGTGCCGGCTGGAGAGGTCATTGCGAGAGAGGGGCATACCGTCACATCTTTTTACGTGATCCTCGAGGGCGAGATCCGCGTCAGTAAGAACTTCGATGGTCAAGAGGTGGTGATGGCGGTCCACACAGCGGGAAAGTTTTTTGGTGAAGTCCCCTTGCTGTTGGACATGCCGTACTTCATCGACGGCCAGGCGCGAACCGCATGCCGGCTCCTACGGTATTCGAAGGAACAGTTCTGGTCACTGATGCGCATGTGCCCCTCGGTGGCGAAGGAAATCTTGCGGACTATGGCGGTGCGGCTACGAGGCCTGGAGGGGTTTTCACAGCAACGTGAAAAGCTCGTCTCACTCGGGACCATGGCGGCCGGCCTCGCTCATGAACTGAACAATCCGGCTGCGGCGGCACGCCGAGCGGCTGCCGACTTGCTCACCGTCGCGAGCGGCTTTCCAGCTCTCGCCTGTCGCCTGAGTAAACAGCAGCTATCGACAACACAGTCCGATGCTGTCGCGCAGATCCTGCGCGACATTGCCTCCCGTCCACGTCCTACGGTGCCGTTGGATCCGCTGATCCGGAACGATCGAGAGGAAGCGGTGCTGGCGTGGCTTGAACAGCACCGCATCCCCGATGCATGGAAGCTGGCCAGCACCTTGGTCAGCGCCGGGCTTGATCGAGCCGGGCTTGAGGGGATTGGCAAGCAGTTTCCCGAAGAGGCAATTGCCGATGTGTTGGGATGGATGACGGGGACACTGTCGCTTCAGGAGTTGACCCAACAGGTCGAGCGGAGCACTAGCCGCATTGCGGACTTGGTCAACGCGGTGAAGTCCTATTCATACGAAGGCCGCGCACCTCTTCAGGATGTCGATATCCACGAAGGGCTTGAGAGCACCCTCACCATGCTCTCCCATAAGCTCAAAGGCGTCACACTGTTGCGAGAGTATGATCGGTCGCTTCCCCCGATTCCTGCACACGGAAATGAACTCAACCAGGTGTGGACGAATCTCATCGACAACGCGATCGATGCGGTGAATGGACGGGGAGAGGTGCGCATCCGAACGCGGCGCGAGGATCATCAAGTCCTCGTGGAGATCCACGATAACGGAGCAGGCATCCCGAAGGATATTCGACCTCACATCTTTGAGCCGTTTTTTACCACAAAGGGGGTCGGCAAAGGGACCGGACTGGGGTTGATCATCTGCTATCGCATTGTGGCTGATCGTCACAAAGGAGAGATAGAGTTCGAATCGGATCCGGGACACACCGTGTTCTTCGTCCGCTTGCCGATGACACGCAAAACGTCTTCGCCCCCATCCGTACCCGACGAGCCACCGAAGGCCCGATGAAACTCGTGCATGAGTTGCCATGAAACCCTTTCTTGTCACAGTGGATGACGATCCGGAAGTCTCGCGCGCGGTAGATCGGGATCTCCGCCACAGGTATGGAGAGCAGTACCGGGTTCTGCGGGCTGAGTCGGGGGCAGATGCGCTTGCCTCACTCGAACAGCTCAAGCTCCGGAACGACACGGTTGCGCTGTTCCTGGTAGATCAGCGAATGCCCCAGATGACCGGCGTCGAATTTTTAGAGCGGGCTATCCCCTTATATCCCGAAGCGAAACGAGCCTTGCTGACCGCGTATGCAGATACGGATGCGGCCATTCGAGCCATTAATGACGCGCAAGTCGATTATTATTTGATGAAGCCGTGGCATCCGCCAGAGGAACGTTTGTATCCAATCATCGATGAGCTCTTGGACGACTGGCATGGCACGTTCAAGGTCCCCTTCCAAGGGATCCGGGTGTTGGGACACCGCTGGTCGCCCCACACGCATCAGATCAAAGAATTCCTGGGGAAAAATCAGGTCCCATATCAATGGCTGGACATCGAGAAAGATGCCGAGACGCATCCGCTGCTTCAGTCCGCCCATGCCAGTGAAGCGCAACTGCCCGTGGTGGTGTTTCCCGACGGCTCGTGCTTGATTCAACCGACGACGTTCCAACTCGCAGAGAAAGTCGGTTTTCGGATGAAAGCCGAACAACCGTTCTATGACCTCATCGTGATTGGGGCCGGGCCGGCCGGGTTGGCCGCCGCCGTCTACGGGGGCTCTGAAGGGCTCAAGACGGTGCTGATTGAACGTGAAGCCCCGGGTGGACAGGCGGGTATGAGCTCACGGATCGAGAACTATCTGGGCTTTCCGGCCGGCCTCAGCGGACAAGATCTCGCTCGACGTGCCTTGACGCAAGCACAGCGATTCGGCGTCGAACTGTTGAATCCCCAGGAGGCTGTCAGTCTCCGTGTGGCAGGTCCGGCGCGGATCGTCAAGCTTGCCGATGGCAATGAGCTCAGCGGGAAGACCGTCCTCATTACCACCGGTGTGTCCTATCGGGCCCTCAATGTGCCGGGGGTGCCGCAACTGACGGGTGCGGGTGTCTATTACGGTGCCGGCATGACCGAAGCGCTCGCCTCCAAAGGGGAGGACGTCTATGTCGTCGGCGGCGCGAATTCAGCCGGCCAGGCGGCCGTCTATTTTGCGCGTTACGCTCGGCAGGTGACGATGCTCGTGCGCGGCGACTCCCTCACCGCCACAATGTCGTACTATTTGATCGAACGTCTAAAACAAACCCCGAACATTGTGGTCGAAACTAGTGTCGAGGTGGCCGAGGCCTGCGGCACCGCTCGGCTTGAGTCGTTGGTCCTGCAACACAGCAAAACCGGGGACTGCCGCAGGGTGCCCGCGCAGTCCTTGTTCATTCTCATCGGCGCGGTGCCCCATACCGACTGGCTCGGGGACACCGTCCTTCGCGATGAGCATGGGTTTATTGTATCCGGTCCGGATTTGTTGCGAGACGGCTGTTTGCCGTCTACCTGGCCACTCGCCAGAGCACCGTACTTGTTCGAAACCAGTGTACCCGGAATCTTTGTTGCTGGCGATGCGCGACATGGCTCGATCAAACGGGTGGCATCGGGAGTTGGTGAAGGTACGATCGCAGAAAAGATGATCGAGCGCTATTTGGATGAAGTATGAGAGGAGAGGTGCGATGGCCAAGCCACGCGCTGAAGAGCTTGCGTTAGTCATCACGGACCACGATCACGTGCAAGGAGGAGCGACCGCTCCAGTCACTTTGGTGGAATACGGCGACTTCGAATGTCCGTATAGCCGAGAAGCGGTCAAGACCGTTCACGCCTTGCAGCGTGAGTTCGGTCATAATCTTCGGTTTGTGTTCCGGCATTTTCCTCTAGCCGCCAAACATCCTCATGCCATACAGGCCGCCGAGGCTGCTGAAGCCGCAGCCGCACAAGGCAAGTTTTGGGCGATGTATACCACGTTGTTTGACCACCAATGGGAACTTGAAAACGGCGACCTGATGGACTATGCGGGGCAGCTTGGGCTTGATAAGGCGCAATTCGGCGAGGCCCTGGACAAGCATCGTCATCTCGATCGCGTCCGTGCGGACGTGGGCACCGGCCGTCAGCACGGAGTGACAGGGACGCCGACGTTTTTTGTCAATGGCCATCGGCAGGACGGGGATGATGATGTGCGTGCATTGGCAGCCGCGATCCGCAAAGTACTGAGTTCATAACTGTCGATTGGAAGCAGGGTTCACCACCACAGTTGTACAACTGCACAGACGGATAACGCCATGCAACAGGCGCTGGAGTTTCTTCTCCATCATATCGAGATAGTGGTGTTTCTGACCGTCCTCGCAGAGCAGATTGGTCTTCCGATCCCAGCCATTCCGATCCTGCTCGCCGCTGGGGCCCTCGCAGGAGACGGGGAGGCGCACCTCATTATGCTCACCACCCTCTCTGTCGCGGCATGCCTGCTGGGCGATATGCTCTGGTTTGAACTCGGTCGTCATCGTGGGCGGCAGGCGCTCAGCCTGTTGTGCCGGATTTCTCTTGAGCCCGACGCCTGTGTCAGACGCACCGAAAATCTATTTATCACGCATGGGATTCGAGCGCTGATTCTGGCCAAGTTCATACCAGGGTTGAGCACGCTCGCGCCCGCGTTGGCCGGCCTCTTCAAAATCTCGCTAGGGCGATTCTTCTTGTTCAACGGTGCCGGGGCGCTGCTCTGGAGCCTCTCGTTCCTGCTCCTCGGTTATGTGTTTAGCGATCAGATCGCCTATGTGGGGGATTTGGCCATTCGGTTCGGGAAAACTGCGGTGAGCATATTCGCTGTAAGCCTCGGAGGGTATCTGGTCTATAAATATCTACACCGGCAAAAACTGTTGAGGGAACTCCGTGTGGCTCGCATCATGCCGGCCGACCTTAAGCAACTCATGGACAATGGCCATCAGTCGGTTGTCGTGGATTTGCGCGACATCTTAGACCATGCGGCCGACCCCTATACCATTCCAGGCGCCCTGCGCATCTCGCCCGAAGAACTCGAACAACGTCATCAAGATATTCCACGGGACCGGGACGTCATTTTGTTCTGCGCCTGCCCAAACGAAGCCACTGCTGCGAAGATGGCGTTGATGCTGAAGCGAAAGGGGATTAGCCGTGTCCGGCCGCTGGCGGGCGGCATCGATGCGTGGCGCGAACTGGATTACCCCCTTGAAATGGTTGTAAAGGATGGCGACGTGGTTACCGCCGAGCTATTGAACTGATGAGAGCTGCTGCATCAGGACTGATTTAAAGGGACAGGCTACTTTTTCTTGCACTGAAAATGCTGGTTCGTCAGGCTTCCAGGCCAAGAATGGGCGTATTGAGGGCCTTCGCTGCACGCGTAGGATCAAAATACTCTCGCAGGGAAATTATCTTGCCACCGGTCGCACGCAAGAACAGCACATATTCCTGTTGATAGATTCGGCCAGTGGACTTAATAGTCCCCTCAGCCATGACTTGACCTACGGCTCCTTCAGGATCAGCCAAGGGAAATACCTTGAGATCAAAGAAGCGGAAATTCTCCACCGCTCCCAAGAACCAGGTGACGTGACGGACGACTTCTTCCCGCCCCGAGAGCCTAGTTGGGTGGCCGATGGCCGCTGCGTAAGCGAGTTCCCATACAATATTATCGTCGATGAGCATCTGCCATCGCATGTTGTCGTTCACGAGTGTCTGGAAATGTCGCTGCAAGAGATCGGAGGCGATCGTCATAGAGGTCCTCGTGTACCTTTATCGGTGAAGACGAGTAAGTATGAGAGCAGGGTGAGAAGTCAGTCAAGCCGCACTATAGTTAACGCGGTAATTCTAAAGTCGGTTGGTCAACGTTGTGAGGATGGATGGAGGTAAGCAAGTCGCCGGCCCGCCACGCGACGCGAAATAAGTCCTGACACCTGTTTTCTCTTTCCCTTCACAATTTACTCAGCGCGTCAAGAGCGAGAATCTTTGCCTTCGCCTTGGCCTCTTCGATCGGGAGGCCCCACACCTGGATTCCAAGGACCGTATCGCCCTTTCTCACGTCAAGATCTACCACTTTGATCTTGTCGTATCTGGGCGGCGCAAAGTACTTGTAATATGCTTCGTCACCGACACCCATCACTTCCGGCTTTTCAGTTCCCGGGACTGGCGTTTTGCCGGAAGCGAACGCCTGCGCCGTGAGAATGTTTACGAAAACACGCTTGCCTGTCTTTTTGCCCGACTCATCCCAGATGCAACTCTTGGAAGTGAGCGGTTTCCCCGCCGCCATCGAGACCCCCAGCACAGAGCTGACTTGTTCCACCGTGAGAAGCGAACAAGGCTCGCTGGACGCCATGACGGAAGGGGAAAACGCCATCATGAGCAAGGCCAGGACAATGCTGGCAGCGGGCATCAGCTTCGAAGGCATAATGGGCTCCTTGGATGGAACGTCACATAGCTCAGGACATTCTACGTTGTCACGTGGGCGGGGTCTATCGCGGTGTGAGGTGCGATGAGC
>CAMLHQ010000059.1 GCA_946479785.1 uncultured Nitrospira sp. | reverse complement strand
AGCGGCGAAGCCGAAGGAAAAGTAGCCCACGAACATGTCAGAAAATGGCGGGGCGCGTGGAGAGGGTAGGCGGGTCCCGCTGCGGAAAGCGCAAGGCGACCATCTCGTCGAGTTGAACGGCGGATGGTCGTCGATGTGTTGGACGATGTTGGTTCAAGAAGCGTCTTCCATTAAGTAATGCCGAGCCGAGCTCCTGACCCTCCCTGTCGCAAGCCAAGTCAACACAGTCCTCTCGACACTACGGTTCGCTATTCGCTTTAACTGACGATCCAGCACGGCACTCCGCCTCTATAGCAGCTTCCAGGTGGCTCTTGTAGCCGATCTCACCTGGAAGCAATGAGAATGGTTTGTCCGATGGTTGGAATAGATTGTCTCAATGTCGTGATGTCAATTCTCAGTCATTACAACGGTGCGGTGTTTTCAAGCGTGGATTGTTCGGCGTGTCTTTTGCACCAACGATGAATAGATTTGCTGAGCATTCGAAAGACCTCGACCGGAACGAACTCCACTACGATTGTATGAAGGAGGAGAAACAATGCAAGTCCATCGCTTTATCATGGGATCGGCACTGATCATTCTGACCGGCTGTCAGCACATGGTTGTGCGGGATAGCATGCCGACCGTAACCAGAACCGGCGAAGTGAAAGATGTCGTCATTCGAGAGGGGGTTTCGCCTACGACATTGACCGCAAGTCCCGGTGATGAAATTCGTTGGATCAATAAGCGGCAAGGCGACGTCCGCGTCATCTTCCTGACTCCGGTCATGGAGATGCTGACGTGCCAACGAAATTTTGGCGGAATGATGGCGTCGGACCGCAATCAATATACGGCGAAGCTCGGGTCCAACGATACGGCAAGTGTCTGTTTCAGGAGTCCAACAGAGGTCAAGTATGTCGTCAGGGCTGAATCGAGTGACCCGAGCGGAGAACAGAATATTCCCGGCATCATCACGATCGGTTCTGAAGAGCAAGCGCGCCGATCGATGGAAAGGAACGAACGCAGCGCGGCGCAGGCCGACCAGGAACCGGCCCCCCACTAGGGCTATCCATGGTTAAACTCCTGGGGTGTTGGGCTGTGGAAGCTAGAGAATTCGCCAATGTTCTCCAATTTAGTTCCGTGTTGTAGTTACAGGGGTAAGGGACTGTGCACTCAACAGGTAACTGATTCGTTTCGTTATTGTGAAGGAGGCTGCACCATGCAACTGGTTCATGATGGATACATTGCCCGTGAAATAGGTCACGACGAGATCATTGCCGAAACGTTGTTGGAATGGTTCAATCGGCGTCCATCCTTGCGGGATGTATGTGTGTCCGTGACGGGCGGTGTTGCACTGTTGCGCGGTTATATCGTCAGCAATCGAGACCGCGCGCTGGCGGTTGAATTGGCTCTCGATGCAGGGGCGGACGAGGTACAAGACGAGTTGATGTTGACATGGCCCCTAGCTGCGTGACGGGAAGCGGCTAATTTCTCCTCAACCGGCATCAACAAAGGGGCCGATGCCGGTCCCATCTACATTAAGTGACAGTCCAGCGTGCTCAATCAAGGGAGAGGTGTCTCCACTTCTCTCCGCTGCTTCCTCCATATATAATGGTAATGGTAAGATCTAGGTGAAATTAGACTCATAGTGATACATCAATGACTTGTGTATTCTGGGGGCTGGATTATGCGATTTGCGGCCGTAGCCATCGATTACGACGGGACTCTGGCTCACAATGGCACCGTCCAGCCCAAGACTGTGACCGCGCTCGAACATCTCGTCGCCTCCGGCCGCAAGTTCATCCTGGTCACCGGACGAATTCTTCAGGAGCTGCTCTCCATTTTTCCGCAGGCCGACCTCTGCGCCAGGATCGTTGCTGAAAATGGCGCGGTGTTGTACCGTCCAGCCGCTCGCGAACAACGGTTGCTCGCAGAGCCGGTCTCCAAGCCTTTGATCGAAGCCCTAGAACGGAAAGGCGTGCCGCTGCAGGTCGGAGACTCTATTGTGGCGACGGTCAGGCCGCATGAGGTCTCAGTCCTCGAAGCCATCCGCGATTTGGGTCTCGAGCATCACGTGGTATTCAATCGCGAATCGGTGATGGTATTGCCTCCGGGCATTAATAAGGCCAGCGGCCTGAAATCCGCTTTAGCCGAGCTGCAACTTTCACCCCATAACGTCGTGGGAATCGGCGACAGCGAGAACGATCACGCGCTGTTTCAATCCAGCGAGCTTGCAATCGCTGTCGGCAGCGCCGTGTCAACGCTCCGTGACGTAGCCGATTGGGTGACGAGGCAGGAAAACGGAAACGGCACTGCGGAGGCCTTGTCTGCCTTAATCGCTGATGACCTGGCCGATCAATCAGAACGGTTGACGAGGCATCATGTCGCGCTGGGATCCTTTGTGGACGGCGCCACGGTTGTCATGTCGCCGGTCGGCGAAAATCTCTTGATTGCCGGGACGTCAGGCAGCGGCAAATCGTCGTTGGCTCATGGCATCCTCGAGCAACTGACCGATCGAGGTTATCAAGTCTGCGTCATCGATCCAGAGGGTGACTATGAGTCGATCGAAAAAATGATCGTTTTCGGCAATGCCAGGCGGGGCCCGACTGTCGCTGAAATCTTGACCGCGCTGGACAATGCCGAGGCGCAAGTCATCGTCAATCTCGTGGGACTTCCACTCGAGGACCGCCCCGCATTTTTCTTAGAGCTGCTTCCCCGTCTTCAAGAACGGCAGGCTCAATCGGGCCGTCCTCACCGCATCCTGGTTGATGAGACCCACCATCTCTTGCCATCGAAGTGGAGGCCGGCTTCCGAAGCGATGGGGGACATGAACGGCATGCTGTTTGTGACCGTACATCCTGATCAGGTGTCTCCGGTGGTGCTGAAGGCGATCGATACCGCGGTTATCTTGGGGGACGAGCCCGTCAGGACCATGCACTCTTTTGCCGACCGAGTGGGCCTGGTCATTCCAGCGGTACCGTCTACGGTGTTGGAACCGGGTGAAGCAATGATCTGGCGGCCCAAGGGAAGCCTCCCTCCTGCGACCTTTCTCATGGCCTTTTCCCGCATTGAGCGCCGACGTCACCGCCGGAAATATGCGGAAGGGGAGCTGCCTCCTGAGCGCAGTTTCTATTTTCGTGGCCCGGACGGGAAGCTGAACCTCCGTGCTCAGAATCTCATTGTATTCCGGCAACTGGCTGAGGGCGTCGACGATGCGACATGGCTCCATCATTTACGAAAGGGCGATTATTCCCGCTGGATGGAAAGCGCGATCAAAGATCCGTCGTTGGCGCGTATGGTCCACCAAGTGGAGGAGACGCCGTCATTATCGGCCTACGACAGCCGGAAGCGCGTGGCCAATGCTATCGAGGAACGCTACACATTGCCGGCCACAGAAGCATGAGGCAGTACAGAAAGGTGGGGACATGCGTACTCTACTGTGGATGTTGATCGGGTCGTTCATGATGACGCTGGCCGCCTGCGCTAGCGATGACCAGGGGAAGGACTACCTGCTGCGGCATGCAGCGGTCACGATTTCTCAAGCGGCGGAGATTGCAGAGGTGAATGGATCTGGTCGGGCGGTCAAAGTCGAGTTAGGACGGTCTGGCAGCCGTGTATTCTACGATGTTGAAATCGTCGACACGGTTAATAAGACCCGGTTCCTCCGGGTGGATGCGGAGACGGGAAAGATTATCAAAGGACTGTCATTGGATAATGATCGTTGATTGCCTCGTATGGCCTATGTCATTTGATCGGAGCGGGTGGGATCGGTTCGGCCTTCGGCGGTGGTTGGAAAGCCGATTCCGCCCGCTCCAGACCCACGCTATCCGTTAGATCTTCGCGAAGAGCCGGCGTCTTCCCATCACTGTGTCGTTTCGAGAGCGGGCTTTTCGCTTTGATCTGCTTCATCCACGAGCGGGACGGGCTCCTTCTTCGGCGCCATGTCGGAATCCACGAGAAGCGCGACCATTCCTAACGCAAACAATCCAATGAGAACGATCATGGCCCCTCTGTTAGGCGTGGATTGCCGACTTCCGTTGCCTGATACCGGATAGAACGTATTTGTCAGGCCATAATCTGATGGGTCGGTAATCGCGCCCGGACAGGGTGAGGACCTTGCTTGGGCATCCCGTCAATGGCCGACCGGATTACGCCAAGCAGCTTGGACCGCTCAAACGGCTTTTCCAGTAGGGCATATACCGGATCGAGCAAACTGTTCCCCCCATGATCTGTTAGCTGGCTGTCGCTCGAAGCCAGAATGACCGGCAAGTCAGGCCACATCGCCTGCGTGAGATCCAGGAGCTCCAAGCCGTCCATTTTCGGCATATGGTAATCCGTCAGAAGGGCATCATAGCGACGCCTTTTCAACGCGTCGACTGCTTCCAATCCGTCGCATGCTTCATAGACGTTGTATCCGGCCTCGATCAGTATCGTGCAGATGATCGTGCGCACGTCGTCATCATCATCGACAACGAGCACCCGCTTGCCATAGCCATCCATCCCTACAACCTCGCTTCTTATGTCCTACGGCACTCAGTTGATGGTAGCAAGGTCCAGACCTTACACAAAAAGCACGAAATCCGATTGCGCCTGGGATTTTCTGATTTAAGTCAGGATCGTGTTGCTGTCCATCGAGGACGGTCTGTCCGGGTCTGGACAACCTGTCCGTCAACAGGGAAAGCCAAAGTATCGAAGTTTTCTCAATAGGGTCTTTCGGTGGATGCCGAGAATCGTCGCCGCTCGTCCTAGATCTTGGTTGTGCGCTTCCAGTACACGTAAAATATGATCCTTTTCCAGCTCCGCCAGCGTAACCCAGCCTCGCGCCTGAGCGGCGGCCTGCACCGTGGCGCTCTGAATGGTGTGCGGCAGGTCCTCGGGAAAGATAACCGGATGTGGCGTCAGCGCGAGAGCGCGCTCTATCGCGTGTTCCAATTCGCGGATATTGCCCGGCCACCAATACCGGTTTAGGAGAGACATGGCTTCAGGCGAAATGCCGGTGACCGGAGGCGATTTCTTCGCGCCGTACATCTGGATGAAGTACTGTGTCAGCAATGGAATGTCTTCGGCGCGTTCGCGTAAAGGCGGAATGTTGATGGTGATGACGTTCAAGCGATAGTACAGATCTTCACGGAAGGTGCCGGCTTTCACCAGCTGATCCAGATCCTTCTTTGAGGCGGCGACTATCCGCACGTCGATCGTCATGGGCGATGTACTGCCGACCCGGCGGATCTCCCGTTCCTGGATTACCCGCAGCAGCTTGCCCTGCAGCACGGGAGAAAGATCGGCGACCTCATCCAAAAAACACGTCCCGAGATGCGCTTTTTCCAGCAGGCCTTTTTTTAAGGCAACGGCGCCGGTAAATGATCCTCGTTCGTGCCCGAAGAGCTCGGATTCGAGCAACGTTTCGGCGAGTGAACCGCCGTCGACCGCTACGAACGGTCCCGTACTTCTCGCGCTATTGGCGTGAATGGCTCGAGCGATTAATTCCTTCCCTGTGCCGCTTTCTCCTTGGAGCAATATCGTGCTCTCGGTGTTGGCAACACGCGCGATGGACTTATAAACCGAAACGATTCCGGGGCTGCTACCGACGAGATTGTCAAATCGATATCGATGCCTGAGCTGTTCTTTGAGCGCCTGGTTTTGACGGGATAAATATTTGTGCTCCAGCGCACGGCGGACGACCAGGCGGATGTCATCCACGATGAATGGCTTACTCAAATAATCAAACGCGCCGGAACGCAAGCCGTCCACAGCGGTTTTGAGGGAACCATACGCCGTCATCAGAATGACTGGAACGTCTTGATGGCGGACCCGAAGCTCAGCCAGCAGGCTCATGCCGTCCAGATCCGGCATATGGATGTCGGACATGACGAGATCGGGCGTCCGGTTGCTGATCTCATCTAACGCCGCCTTGCCGTCGTTGGCTGTATCCACGCCGTATCCTTCCTTCGAGAGAATCTCGCGAAGCAGCGTGAGGGTTTCCTCATCGTCATCGACGACGAGAATTTGAGCAGGGTCGTCCATCAGTTCTTTCCTTCGTCAGCTGCCGGCATATGAATCGTGAAGCTCGTGCCCTTCCCTGGTTCGCTCTCGACGGTGATCCGTCCGTCATGTGCCCGGATCGTTTCCTGGACGATAGCCAGGCCCAAGCCCGTACCACTCCCTGCTTGCTTCGTTGTGAAAAACGGTTGGAAGATCTGCGCCAAATGGTCCGGCTTGATTCCGTGTCCCGTATCCGTAATTTCGATCGCCACGCCACCCGATTGACGCAGGCCTCGCCCGAGGGCCACAGCATCGATGGCCGATGTGCGCAGACAGAGCGATCCGCCGTTCGGCATGGCCTGGAGCGCATTCTCGATCAAGTGATTGACGGCTTCCTGCACGTGCTGGCGATCGGCTTCGACCGCCGGAAGCCCGTTGGCTAGTTCCGTGATGCAGGAGACGTGCTGCCGGTCGCACTCCATCTTGAAAAGAGTCGCGCATTCTCGCAGACACTCGTTGGTGTCGATTTTCGCCCGAACGGGAGGGGCACGCCTTGTATACAGCAGCAGGTCCTGAATGATACGCGAGGTCCGCTCGATCTGTGCGTCGACCGTTTGGAGTCGTCCCCGTACCTTGGAAGGAAGCGAAAGGTCTTCCATGAGCAGCTGTACGTGGCCCGACAAGGCGGTCAGGGGTGTGCCGATCTTGTGGGCGACGGTGGCGGCGAACTGGCCGATCGCCGACAGACGCTGCGCCCGCGCGGCCGCGTGTTGCGCCGCCGACAGCATCTCATTGCTGCGAGCGAGCGCCTCATTCTTGGCGCGTAGTTCTTCACTTGCTCGCCGCAGTTCCGCTTCTGCCTGTATACGGTCGCTGATGTTGCGGATCACCACCGCCAAGCCGGCTTTGGATTTGTCCGATCCCATGACGACGAACGCATGCACGTTCAGCCATTCGACAGGGAGATCATCCCGCTGGCACAGGGTTTCATAGGCGAGCGGGGTGGCCATCTCGCGGAGCTGTTGAAATCGTTCCGGGGGCAAGCCCAATGAGGCCCACAACGACGCGGGGGGCTCCGAATTCAGGAGCGCTTCGCGCGATCGACCCGATAGGCGGACGAAGGCGTCGTTCACCTCTAACAGCTTGCCGTCGAACGTCGCGTAGGCGATGGCATCGTGTGAGGAGTGAAAGATGCTCTTGAACCGTTCCTGCACCTCGTGCAGAGCCGCTTCCGCTCTAGCCCGGCCGTGCTGCTCCAGGAGGAGACGATAGCGGCTTTCACTTTCCCGCAAGGCCTCCGCCATCCGTCGATGCTGTAGGAGAAACAAGCCGGTAAAGACCAATACCACGAGACCGAGTAGGCGGTTGATGACCGCCAGTTCATAAGAAATCCCCGCTTCTGAGTCGAGCAATCCGACGAGTAGCAGTCCGCTGCCGATGGCCAACGCCAGGCCGGTGTACTGAGGCAATAAGGTCGTCGTCAAGACGACAGGAACCAGATACAGCACCCAGACCGCCACGCCTAACGGCAATAAACGATCGGCCGCGAAGGTAGCCAGCGTCACGGTCAGCAGCAGAACGATTGTGATGATCAATCTGCTGCGCCTTGCGATGACGGTTTGTTGGAGATCGTCGGTCATATCAAGGACTCTTTCGGGACAAGTTGTCCCGTTGCTCATAGGCTCCGTGCATCATGGTTTCTCGGGGTTTGTCAGTTTTTCACCCATTTTTCAAGGGAATAGCCTCTCCACAATCGCCTGGCAGTCTTTGTGCTCTGTACAGCGGAACGAGAGCGGCGGATCGACAAAACCGACACCGCCCAGCAATGAACCGGTATGAAAAAGGAGATGCAAGCATGAGTTGTGAGCGATGCGGAGGTTTCAAAGTATTTGACTACTTCGACGGACCTTTTCACTGTACAGGGCTTCGTTGCATCAACTGCGGCGCCATCACCGACATGCAGGTCTCAATGCCGGTGCAGACCCGTATCGTAACCGCACCCAAGAATCGACCGAAGACTGGCCGTCGCGCGTTATTTGATACCGCCCCAGCGGGGGCTTCCCATACGGGTCAGGCAGAACACCAACCATGAATCAATACCACGTACCGAACGTGCCGGTTGCTTAAGCGAACCGGCACGCCGGAGCGTACCTGCGCTGAATAATTTCGGAACCAAAAAAGGCATCGCGGGAATTTTTTGAGCTGGAGCCTTCATGGTAAGCCTCCTTCCCGGTCCCACCACATACCTCGACGGTCAGAGTCAGTGTCCTCGAAGACTAGAGGCGAGTACACTGGGACAACCCCTAGGCGCATCTTCGCAGTCACCAAACGGTCCTCTTCCGCGCATGCCCGCTCGAAGAAGCAATCGAGCCAGGGAGCAGAACGGTAATGATGAGACCGATCGTCCCGCCAGACGGCGGCTACCGCCCGGCAGAGCGATTTAAGTACCTGCTCTTCCCACTTGGCCCACCAGGTCAATTGGCCTGCCGGCGTTGACGACAGTTGATCCGGCAGGCAGGCGAGGAGGCGAAATCCATAGGAAGCCGTCAGTCGTTCAAGTTGATCGGCTGAGTAGCCGTATAGGTACGGGAACGTCAAGAGATTGTTGAAGGCAAGCGCCAGATCTAACGACGGTCGAATGGCTCGTGGCAGAACCGCTCGCACCCTCATCGCCCAATCGAAACAAGCGCCGTTCGGCACACGAACAATCAACAGGCCTCCGTCGCGCAATAAGGGAACTGCATGCTTCAAGAGCACATGTGGATCCGGAAGTTGATCGAAGGTGTTCCAAACGGCAATCGCATCGAACGATGACGGCTGGAGCTTCGCTTCTTCGAGTGTCCCTTCGAATACCGGCAACCGCTGCCCGCGACAGAACGCCGCGACATCCCGGCCCGGGTCGACCCCGAACATGTCCCAGCCTCGTTCTCTTCCTTCGTACAGAAATCCGCCGACGAAGCTGCCAATTTCCAGAATGCGGGGCGTTGCCCGTTTCACGGTCTTCTTGAGATGTTTGGCCACAACCGGCATCTTTGTCCTGGCCCACGCCCGCTGAGCCTCTAACTCTGCCCATAAGTAGGCGCCATCGTAGTGATCAGCTTCGTAGGCCTTGGTCACCGCCTCCGCGCGCGGACGAGGGTTACGGTAAAGCAGGCCGCAGTCAGTACAAGCTACGATTTCCGTCGCATAATCCTGCGTAAACCGCAGACGATCCGTCGCCGTGGCCGCATTCCGTTCACGCCAGCGGCGGCGATAAAATTGTTCGAGAAATCTCCATTGCGCCGCGATGTCCTCGTCCGGGCAAACGAGACGGGACCGGCGCGAACCGCATAACCGGCATCCGACACAGACGCGCGGCTGCCGTCCGAGATCGAGATCCTCCTTGCCGCCCGAGTCTTGTTGTGCGACGAACTCCGCCTCGTCTTCAGTTCGATGCTGCGGCAATCCCATGGACCGCCCCTCCTATGCGTGTCGCTCACTCTACGAACCGGAAGAGCGCGAGCCAACTGGGCAGAACCCAAGAAATATGTGGGCTGAGGGGATGAGATGAATGATGAGTAGAGTCCGGCAGAGTGTGTATCTCTGAAGAATGAGTGATGCGAGGCAGTTTCCTTCACATTGCACAAATTTTACATCGAGCTCAAAGAAACTAGGGGCTTACCTAGTGGGTTCGATTGATTAATCGGCGTAACTTCCATCTTGTTCATTCCACAAAAACACACAACCAGAGGAGGAGAATTATGAAACCACTAGTGGCTGCTCCTTCTTCTGTGTCGTCCGATGCCGTTCGGCAATCGGACATCACTGGCCAGATTTTTCAAATGGTAAAGTGTAGGCAGGTGTGCGACATAGAAGAGCTGGTGAAAGGTTGTCCTTCCTACACGTGGAATCAGGTCTTCCTTGCAGTGGATCATCTCAGTCGAACGGGCGAGCTACGGCTGTTGTCCAAGCGCTCTGGCGTTTATATGGTCACCCTCCCGGCCGCTTGACTGGGGCACAGCCTAGTAGTGGATCCGCTGTAAACGCGCTTTACTGCATATGTACCCGTGGAGCATGGCTTGGTGGTAACGAGCCTTCATGGGTAGGGCGCGTGGCTGTTAAAGAGGGCGAGTGTGGAAGCTCCGGCTCAGCGCAGCCAGTACAGCGGGGGAATCGCAAGAGGTTTCGCCAGCGTTAGGCAGCGGGAAAACGAGGGTACCCTGTCCGGCTCCGTCTCTCTCTCAGGAACACTGTTGGCCTCCATCCTTTTCGCCTGTTTGTTCTTCCCAATTCCAGGCAGAAGCGAGAACTCACGACTCGCACTCGAGCAGCCCCAGGCGCAGCTCAGAGTCTCGGGAACGCTCGCGAAATTGGATATATCGGCGGGAAAAGGGATGCTGATGACAGACCTCGAGAAGCCGATCTTTTTTAGAATTGACCGGCCGGAATTGTTCGAGCGCCTGTCAATCGGAGACCGCGTCACGATGCAGCTCGACGAAGACGGCCGCGTCATCAAGGTCATTGAGACGCTGCCGGCGGAAGTCCACGAGCTACCCCCTCCAGCCAAATAAGCGTCAGTGCGCCCATACAACAACAGTTGTGGTGACTCGTAGCTTCCTCCACGTTACTCTTCCCAATCATGCTTCGAATTGCCTCCGATCCAAAAGGAGATCGTTCCAGTACTCGCCTCTTGCATCTCCACCGTCTATTAACAACGTGAGTACCTCACAGTAGTTGGCATTGCGGCAAGCACCACGCAAACTCATTTTTGGAAGCCTAGGGGCCTCCCTAGTATGCAATTCTCCGCCGAACTTTTAGTGTGACTCGCCTTCTTACTAAACTCGACTTCCCACATCGGGTGCAACTGCATTGATAGAGAGGTCTGACATGACCGAAGAGGTGGCAACGATCGTCAACGTAGACGATCAGGAGGCGGGACGGTATGTGAGGCGGCGCATATTGGAGCGAGCCGGCTATCGCGTCATCGATGCAAACTGCGGCTCGGACGTCTGGCGTGTGCTGGAAGACGTGCAGCCCGAGTTGGTATTGATGGACGTGAATCTCCCGGACATCAGTGGCTTCGACTTGTGCCGCCAGATTAAGAAACGACCCGAGCTGACGGATACGATGGTATTGCATGTGTCAGCCGCTCTGGTGAGCGGAACGAACCGGGCGTTGGGATTAGATATGGGTTCAGACGGCTATCTCATTGAGCCGATCGATGAAGAGGAACTACTCGCCGCCGTTCGATCGCTGCTGCGTTTGCGCGAGCGACAGCGGGAAAACGAGGGATTGCTCGCCCGCCTGCGCCGCAGTGAAGAACAATTCCGTGGCCTCTTCGAACAGGCGGCGGTCGGAATGTGTGTGGTCGGTCCGGACGGGCGACTGCTGCGGGTAAACGAGAAGCTGTGCGTCATCACCGGACGTCCCGAACACGATCTCATAAAACAGGAGTTGCGCGATCTGACCCATCCCGGCGATCGCGCAGAACATGAAAGTCAAGTCGGGACACTGTTGCTCGGCGGGCTCTCCGAGGTCTCATTGGATCAGCGGCTCTTGCGGCCGGACGGCGACATCATCTGGGTGACGGTCACGTTTTCGATCCAGTGGGATGCCGGCGGCAGAATTCAATCGTTAATCGGCGTCATCGAAGATATCGACGCGCGCAAACGGGCGGAACTCGAGTTGAGGACGCACGCCCGTCGGCAACAACTGTTGAGCGAGACGATGGACAAGCTCCTGCACGTGGACGATCCTGTCGAGGTGATACAAGACATTTTTGTCTCGCTGAAAACAACGTTGGATCTTGAGACGTTCCTCGATTATGACGTTGTCCCCGACAACAGCGGGCTTCGCATGGTGGCATGGTCCGGCATTCCCGATCAGGCGCTGCAGCCGCTGATGTTCCTGGAGTTCGGGCAAGCGCTGTGCGGTACCTCGGCGGCATCGCGGCGGCCGGTCGTCGTCGATTGTTTGCAAGCCTGCACGGATCCCAAAGCGTCGCGGATGCAGGCGGTCGGTTCGACCGCCTATGCCTGTTTTCCCCAGATCGTCGGCGAGCGGCTTCTCGGCACGTTGGCATTTGCGACCGGCAGCCGACAGTCGTTCGATCGGGAGGACCTGGAATTGATGGAGGCTGTCTCGAATTATGTGGCGACGGCGAAGGAGCGTCGCCGCCTGCTTCAAGAAACGCGGCAGCGCGCCGAGCAGGTCGCTGAACAGGAAGAACGGCTTCGGTTTGCGACGGAAGGAGCGGGGATGGGCGCGTGGGATGTGGATCTTCGGACCGGTCGAGTGATCTGGAACCGCCAAAACGCACTCGTGCTCGGTTACGAACCGGACTCCTGCAAGGCCTCAATTAGACAATGGTGGGCTCTGGTGCATGACGAGGATCGGATGCCAGTGCGTCAGGCCATGGACAACGCCAGAAGTACCGGAACTTTACGCCAGGCTGAACATCGAATTCGGCGTGCCGATAATGGGGAACTCAGGTGGTTGGCCCCTTACGGGCGCATTCATTACGACGAGGGCGGACGCCCGACCAGATTCGTCGGCGTCACGTTCGACATTACCGAACGCAGGCAGGCGGAGATGCAAGGTCAGGAGTGGATGAGAGAATTGGAACGGCGGGTCAATGAACGTACGAAGGAACTGGTGCGTACGCACGACCGCCTCCGCGGCCTCGCGCAAGACCTGACCCTCACGGAACAGCGCGAACGTCAGCGGATTGCCAGCGAGCTGCACGACTATCTGGCGCAGATGCTCGTGGTGACCAGACTGAAGCTCAATCATGCGGCTCAAATGATCGCACCGGATCCGGCCTGCGCCGTGCTCCAGGAAGCCGACCAGCTTATCGATCAAAGCCTCACATACACGCGTACGGTGGTAGCCGAATTGATGCCTCCGACCTTACGGCAATTCGGCCTTGCAGCCGGATTGCACTGGCTCGGCGAGCGCATGTTGAAACAAGGCCTCAGTGTCCATGTGGATGCGCCAGCCGTGACTCCGCCGCTGTCGGAAGACCAAACGACGCTGTTGTACCAGTGCGTGCGTGAATTGCTGTTCAATGTCTTGAAGCACGCCGGCACCGACCGGGCTGTTGTGAGGATGAGCGACAATGGCCAGGGCAAGCTGCAGATTGTAGTGCAGGATGATGGAGTGGGGTGTGATCCGAATACCGTCATGGAGTCAGGAAGCGACAAATTCGGGCTGTTCAGTATCCGCGAAAGGATGGAAGCAATCGACGGATGGATGGAATTGCAATCGCAACCGGGCGCTGGCACAACAATCGCGTTGGGCGTCACAGTAGGCGAGGGCAGGACCGGATTGTGGGCTGAGCAACCACGCCTCTTCTCGGATCACTCGGTCTTCAGTGCTCGCTCCTCAGCGCTCCCACAGCACACGAATCATATTCGTGTGCTGTTGGTGGATGACCACGCCATGGTACGGCAAGGCTTGCGAAGCCTCCTGGATGGTTATTCGAACCTGCACATTATTGCTGAGGCGGGAGACGGAGAGGAAGCGATCACGCTCGCTCGCCTGCTCAAACCGGACGTCATCGTGATGGACGTCAACATGCCTCGACTCGACGGGATTGAAGCGACGAAACGAATTCGGGAAGAATTGCCTGAAACGTTGATCGTCGGCCTTTCAGTGAACGAGCATGTGGTGAAATCGATGAAGGCCGCCGGGGCTGCTGCATGTCTCACCAAAGAGAGCGCCGCCGATCATCTGTACGAAACGATCGGAGCAGTGACACGAAAGGTCAACGTCGGATGTTGAATTTAAAATGGTGAGTTGTCGTGATGGGAATGTGTGGATTCAGATAACTACTCACTCGACGGCGATTCAACACTTTGACTGTTATGACAGAGTCGATGCCCTCTTACGACGCTCTCCTCCGTGAAAATACCGCCCTGCGATTAAAGCTCGCCGAGTACGAAACGCGGATTGGGCAAGGCCGCCAGGCTGAAGAACAGTTGCGCGTCACCGACGAACGATCAAGACGCGCCGCTGAGCTGTCGGAGGCCGTTGTGTATGACTTCGGCATCAATACCGCCGTGGGCGACACGACGGACGGGCAAGGAACGGAAGAGGCGCTTCGAAAATCTCATGCCTTCATCCGTCAGATCATCGATACGGACCCCAATTTCGTGTTTGCTAAAGACCGGCAAGGGCGATTCACCTTAGTCAACCAGGCAGTCGCGGATTGTTACGGTACCACGGTGGAAGGACTGCTCGGTAAGACGGACGCGGATTTCAATGCGAATGAGCACGAAGTCGCTCATTTTCAGCAGAAGGACCGCGACGTCCTCGATTCGCTCAAAGACCTACTCATTCCCGAGGAGACCATCACCGACGCTACCGGTTCGATTCGTTGGCTGCAAACGGTCAAGCGGCCGCTGTTCGACGAGCAGGGTCGAGCGACGCACGTACTCGGCGTTGCCACCGATATTACTCAGCGCAAGCTGGCTAATGACGCGCTACGCGAGAGTGAAGAGCGGTTCCGCACGTTGGCCGACAACATCACCCAATTCGCCTGGATGGCGGATGCCACCGGATTGCCTTTCTGGTACAACCGGCGCTGGTACGAATACACGGGGGCCGTATTCGACGAGGCGGAGGGACGAGTCTGGGAGAAGGTTCATCATCCCGACCATCTGGATCGAGTCCTCGAAACCTGGCGCCGGGCGCGTGACACGGGAGAAACATGGGAGGAGACGTTCCCGATGCGAGGACGGGACGGCCGATACCGTTGGTTTCTGTCGCGTGCAACGCCGATTCGCAACGGGGAGGGGCGAATTACCCGTTGGTTTGGGACCCACACCGATGTGACCGACTTGCGCCGTACACAGGAAGAACTGCGTCAAAGCGAGGAGCGTTTGCGGTTGGCCCTGGCCGGTGGCGAAATGGGCGCCTGGGACGTGGACCTTGTCAACGACACCACGCGATGGGATTCTAAAGAGTTCGCCTTGCTCGGACTGTCGGAGGGCAGTGTGAGTGCTTCTCGTCCGGAGTTCTACTGCCACATCCATCCGGAGGATCGCCCGGTCATTCAGCAGTCTGTTCAACGAGCCATCGAAGATGTGGGCGCCTTGGAATACGAATTCCGCGTCGTCTTATCCGATGGCCAGATCCGTTGGCTGGCGGCGAAGGGGCGGGTACTCAAGGATGAACGGGGAAATCCAGTGCGCATGATCGGTGTGAACTTCGACGTGACGGAGCGCAAGTTGGCGGAAGCACGCTTTCGTTCCTTCACGCAGGAACTGGAGGCTCGCGTCGCGGAACGGACCGTCGAATTGGTTAACCTGCATGGACGCCTTCGCGCGTTGACGACGGACTTGAATTTGACCGAACAGCGTGAACGAAAGCGTCTGGCGACCGATCTTCATGATTATCTCGCGCAGCTGTTGGCGTTGCTACGCATGAAGCTCGGGCAGATCAAGCGTCTGGCCTCTCCGCCCGCACAAGCGGAAATCGTGCGGGAAGCCGAAGCCGTCGTCAACGAAGCCCTCACCTACACACGAACACTCGTCACCCAGTTGAGCCCTCCGGTTCTGCACGAATTCGGGCTGCCGGCCGCTTTGAAGTGGCTGGCGGAGCAGATGGTCAGGCAGGAATTGTCTGTCGAGGTACGGCAGTCAGTGGCCGACCGGATCCTCCTGCCGGAAGACCAGGCGGTGCTGTTGTTCCAATCGGTTCGCGAGTTGTTGATCAATGTGCGCAAGCATGCCGGGACGGATCAGGCAGTTGTGGCCATCGAGCAACAGGATGGCGACTTGCGCATTACGGTCCGAGACGAAGGGGCCGGTGTGCACATGGCCCTCACCACCGCTACCACGAACCCACCTTCATCTATGTCCTCGAAATTCGGCCTCTTCAGTATCCGGGAACGGATGCTCGCGATCGGAGGGCGATTCGAGGTGGAATCCGCCTCGGGGAAAGGCATGACGGCCAGATTGGTCCTACCGCTATCAATGAGTGCTCAAGCAAAGGTGACGAGTGCCGAACCGCTCGGGGAGGCAGTGCCCTGTCAGCGATCACCTCGCTTCCTTCACTCAGCGCCCAGTGCTCCAGACTCAGGATTTGAGCGGGGCACGAATCGCATTCGGGTGCTGTTGGTCGACGATCACCCCTTGGTGCGGGAAGGCATGAGAGGGCTCTTACAGGAGCACATCGACGTCGTCATTGTCGGTGAAGCGTGGGACGGCGAAGAAGCCGTCGCCTTTGTCGACAAACTCCGTCCCGATTGTGTCATCATGGATGTGAATATGCCTAAGATCGACGGAATAGAGGCCACGAGACGCATCAAGGCGGCCTTCGGGCACACCGCCATCGTCGGTATCTCGGTGAACACGTCACGGGAACTAGAGGCCGCCATGCGGCGAGCCGGCGCGGACGAGTTCTTGTCGAAAGGCGCGCCGGCCGACGTGGTGTATAGGGCCATCGTGGCCACCTCGACAAAATACCTACAAAAGAAGAAGATTGAGGCCTCAGTTTAGCGAGTGACGCCCGGCTGGACATCTATGAGTCCCCTTTCAAAACGACCGTTGTTTTACGCTGCAGTCGGGGCCTGGTTCGGCGCGATCGGTTTTTTGCATTTCACCACGCCACTGGGCATTGCCGTCTGGCTGCTCTATCTCCTGCCTATTTGGCTGCTGTCGCGCACGACACCGTTTGACGCGCGATTAGTAATCGGCGGTGCGACGACGGCGACCGTCTTGATCGCCACTCTGTTCTTTATATCCCGTCCAGGCCTTGACGCCTGGATTGCCATGGTCAATCGCGGGATGGGCGTCGTCCTGATCTGGATCGTCTCGCTGCTGTTGATCCGCGCGCGTCGCCAGCAGATTGCGCTCAGTGACAGCGAAGAGCAGTTCAGGGTGAATTTCGAAATGGCCGCGGTGGGCCAGGCGCAGATGAGTGCGGAGACCGGCCGCTTCATCCGGGTTAACGACCGTTTTTGCGACATCACCGGGTTCAAACGTGATGAGCTCCTGGCGATGACGCCACGTGACCTGGCCCATCCGGAAGATCGGTCGAGCGACGATGTCGGAACCACGAGACTGCTTCGAGGTCAGATCGAGGTATATCACAGCGAGAAGCGGTATCTTCGGAAGGACGGTGACATCCGATGGGTCCGGGTGTCCGCGCGCCTGATCCGCGACTCTGCCGGGGAGCCGTTGCGCACCATCGCGGTCATCGAGGACGTGACCGAGCGGAAAGAGGCCGAGGCGGCGCTCATGCGGCTCACGATGGATCTGGAGCGCCGAGTCGCCGAACGGACCAAAGCGCTGACCGATTCGGAGCAGCGGCTGCGCGCGTTGACGTCCGAACTGAATCTAACGGAACAACGCGAACGCCGCCGTCTGGCCGGCGAACTTCACGATTATCTGGCGCAACTCCTGGTCGTGACCCGGATGAAGTTGACCCAGGCCTTAAAGACACGTGGGGAAACGGAACTGCGTGAGACGCTCGAGGAAGCCGACGACGTCCTCAACCGGTCGCTGACCTATACGCGATCTCTCGTGGCTCAACTCCTGCCGCCGGTGCTCGCGCAATTCGGTTTGTCCTCGGCCCTGTCGTGGCTAGGCGAAGAGATGCGACGTCATGAACTTCTCGTTACGGTCGAGGTCCCGGAGGAGCGGCCGTGGCTCTCCATCGACCAGGAAGGATTGCTCTTTCAATCGGCGAGAGAGTTGTTGATGAACGTGGTCAAGCATGCCAAGACCGAGCGTGCATTCGTGATGCTGGAAGAAAAGGACGCACAACTCACCATCACGGTGAAGGACCAAGGCATCGGGTTCGATGCCCGTCCGACCGCGGAGGTCGCTGCCGATAAGTTCGGTCTCTTCAGCATCCGCGAACGGATGTACGCGCTCGGCGGATCCTTCACGATTGATTCCGCACCGGGCTGCGGTACGACTGCCAGGCTCGAGCTGCCGCTCACCAACAATGCCGAATTGAAAGTATTCGAAGCTGAGCCTGTCGGAGAGATCAGGGCCTATCAGCGATCAGCTCGTTCGGTTGACTCGGTACGACGCACTCGGGAGTCAGCACCCCAACGGGACGTGAAAGTGATTCGTGTGCTGTTGGTGGACGACCACGCCATGGTACGGGAGGGATTGCGGACCCTGCTGAATGAATACCCCGAAATCGACGTCGTTGGAGAAGCTGGAAACGGCGAGGATGCAGTCGATGAGGCCAAGCGACTGCTCCCGCACGTGATTATCATGGATGTCAACATGCCGCAAATGGATGGCATCGAGGCGACGAGGCGGATTACAAAAGCCTTACCTGGCTCGGCCGTCATCGGACTTTCGGTCAATGCCTCTCCTCAAATGCAGCAGGTCATGAAAGCAGCCGGAGCGCTTACCCTCCTCACCAAAGAGTCCGCTGCTGACTCTCTCTATCACACCATTAAAAGCATACAATGCGGTGCAATTCACCTCGTGGATCCACAGGAACCTCTGCCGTTTTAAAGTTTTGAGGCTTGATGGCTGCTCTGAGTCTCAGTGATTCAGAGTTCGACGCTCAGGACTTTATGGCATGAGTGCGGTGCTGGCCTTTAATTGTACGGAAGCAACGCCCTAAGGAGTGACATAGGCGACGATCTTGTCGCCCGGATTGAATTGTGCGCCGAGTTGAGTACGAGGGGTGACTTGGAGCACCGTGGCATGGCCTTGTTCATTCTTGATAACGATCGCGGTGGGAAATACTTGCATCACTTCGCCTTCGACTTGGCCCTGTTGCGGGATGTTCAGCACCGGAAATGCTGCTGGTGTAACTATCGCAATAACTCCTGGGACAAGGTAGTGGAACCACATGGTGATTCACCTTAGCAGCGGGTCCTCCGGCTGAAAGAAATGACTAGCCGCATCCAAACGTCAAGAACGAGGCTGGACAACTACAGAGAGTGATAGAGGCGTGAAACACCTATCGAAGCGATATCGATAGGCTCAAACGTCAAACGTTCTTTTCTCGCCCTATCCGTAACTCTTTATTGCCACTAGGTCACCGGAGGGCGGCGACCCATGACAAAACTGACGGCGGCAAAGATCAAGAACACTACGAACAACACATAGGCGATTTGTGTTGCTGTGCCGGCGACACCGGACAAGCCCAGCAAGCCTGCAATAATCGCCACGACAAGAAAAGTAACTGCCCAGCTCAACATGGTCGGCTCCTTTCGTCAGACGCACTGACTACTACCGATACACCGTCGTATCTTGAGCAGTTTCGAGACGCCGTTCGAGGTCCCGTGCTTCCTGCTCCCGGTTGGTGTTGCGTAGGATGGCCGCGAGCACCTCCAGAGTCGACGTATACTGCGGGTCACCTTCCCGCACTCGGCTTTCTTCCAGGATTGCCAGCGACTTCTGGATCAGTCGTTCGGCTTCACCCATGTGCCCCTGAATCGCATAAAAGCTTGAAAGTGTTTTCAACGACAAGGCCGTGCGCAGGTGTTTGCCGCCGAATTCTTTCAGATTGATCGCCAAGGAACGTTTCAGCAGAGGTTCGGCTTCACGAAACCGCTCTTGTGTGGCGTAGAGAATGCCGAGATTTTGAACGGTCGCTCCAACGCCAGGGTGGTCCGGACCCAGTCCTTTCTCGCCAATGACCAAGGCCCGGCTGAAGAGAAGCTCCGCTTCTACCGGCTTGCCGGAGTTCGCATATACCACCGCCAAGTCGTTTGCCGCATCCGCCACGCGAAGATCCTCGACTCCGTATTTTTCGGCCTGCTCCAGCGCAGCAGTCAGCAATCGCTCGGCATCTACCAACCGGCCCTCATGAAGCGCCTGCAGCCCCCCTTGTCTCCAGGTATTCCAGAGCGTGTCCTGACCCTGCGTGTCGGCGGGCCAGGAGGCGAGGCATCCAAAAACGAAGGCTGCCGTGGGTAGCATCCAGATCTTCGAGAGCCATGGCATATCTGTTCTTCCCTTACGCGTTGGTGCGCTCTCCGGCTGCGCGGACCAGAGCGTGGTGATCCCGCAGGGCTATCTCCATCAAGCAAGGATCGCAGTACCCATCAATGATTTCATATTCATGTGAGCTCAATTGTCCGCAGGCCATAAACGTCGTCGGATCGATCCATCGATCCGGTTCCGAACTCAGGTCGTCCTCTAAAGGCTGAATTCGCCAGCAGGACGCACACATCAGGATCGGTTCGTGGTCTTCCATGCTGTCACCGTACACCCTAGTGTGTCTGGAACTAACTAGGGCCTCACCCAGATTCAACTGTATGACACCCTGGGAAACCAAGAGAGGGAATTGCTGAGCGTGGAGTCTGCCTTAGTGCTAAAGAATCCGAAGGAAATGTTCTGAGACGGAGACTCGAGTCTCTATTTAAAAGTATCAAAAGTACAGATGCACGCCGATGCCGTACCAGGACACTCGCTGTGGGTAGAATTGCCCGTCTGGTGAAGGACCAGCATAGTACTCGGCCAGCAGTTGAATCTGCCGGTCTCCGATGCGGGCATTCTCAAACTGGACACCGGCCATGATCGACCGGCCGATTTCCCAATTCGTTCGCTCATTACATTGAAAGTCCCCATAGGCGACAGGGCGCAGCCGTCCTCCTAGAAACGTCTGTGTGCTGACCACTTCCACTCCCCATTGGGTGGTCCCACGGCCTAAATCGTCCGGGAAGCGATGCACGATATATCCGCCGCCTCCGTATAATCGCAGCCAAGCGAACAGCTCGTATGACAATTTCAAGTCCAGTTCCTCGTAGCTTAAGTTCACCCTCGTGACATTGGGATTGTTCAACAAAAACTCGTCGCCCA
>CAMLHQ010000058.1 GCA_946479785.1 uncultured Nitrospira sp. | reverse complement strand
CTCAGCCAGCCTTGGTCCTGCGATTCGAAGCCACGTCATCCGACCTCTTGAAGGCTATCCGAGCCACGGTCGAGGGCGAATTGGCCGAAGTCAAGCGCACGATGCTGTCCTAGCCCCCGTATACCTTCCATCGACGCGATTTGTCCTGTCATGATTCGAATACTGTTTCGCCTCACTCTGATGAGCCTCTGGTTGCTATGCGATCAGGAGCCTATGGCAATGGCCGCAGGGATGGCTCCTGCGCCCGTTCAGACGGGAGAGCGGCTGACCTACGAGATATCCTGGTTAAATATCCTGGCGGGAACAGCCGTAATGGAAGTGATGGCTGATGGCACGGCCGGCGGCTCTCCCCGCGCGAAACTGGTGACGACCGCGCAGTCGCGACCGGCAATCACGAAATTCTTTCCCGTGGATAACCGCGTGGAGTCAGAGTTCGACCTTCGCGAACAACTCCCCCAGCACATGATCTTCAAACGCCGAGAGGGCAAGAATAAGGAAGACTTCGAATACACGTTCCACCACCAGGAAGGAACGGTCACGGCCGTGAAAGACGGCACCACGGAAGTTCTCCCGATACCGGCAGGGACCCAGGATTTAATTTCCTGTCTCTACTATGTCCGCAATCAGCTCCCGATGACACCGGGAGCCTCGCTCATCATGAACATCCACCACGATAAAAAGAACCGCCAAGTGGAAGTGCGGGTCGAGAAGATTGAAACGCTGGAGGGGACTTGGGGGAGGGCGGAAACCGCGCAAGTGCTTGTGATCATGCCGTTTAAAGGTCTTTTCATCAATAAGGGCAACATCCGGGTTTGGTTCACAACCGACGAGCGGCATATCCCGCTCCGGATGAAGGCCAAGGTCATTATCGGTTCGATCGTCGCCGATCTCGTCAACGGATTTCCTTCTCCCAAGGTCCCCAGGTAAATGACCGGAGATTCATTGCCCCTCCATTCGAGACGGGCTATAATCGCCCACAATCATTTTTATAATGGAGACTCCCTCGCGGCGACGCCTCATCGAGACGGGGAGGGTCTCATTGGCTTAATACAGGTCCTGCCTCTTCATGGTACAGCATCCGCTCACCGTCGAACAATTCCTCATGGCGAACCCGCCGGTTTCCTTGGGACGACCGGGCGCACTGATCGCGCTCCTCTCCGCCATTGGCCTCGTCGGAAAGACCCTCGCCAGAGACATGCGGATAGCCGGGCTCCTCAATATGTTGGGAGCGACCGGAGAAATCAACGTGCAGGGCGAAGCGGTCAAGAGACTGGATCAGATCGCCAATGAAACCTTTGTCGAAGTGTTGCAGCGGGACGGTGTCGCCGGCGCACTGGCCTCTGAAGAAATGGAAAAGCCGGTATTTGTCGCATCCCCTGGGCGTCCAGCGCCGTATATGGTGCTCTTCGACCCGTTGGACGGGTCCTCCAATACCGACGTCAATATGCCGCTGGGATCAATCTTTTCGATCATCGCGCCAAAGGAAACCGATCAATCGCCCTGTGATAGCGACTTGTTGCAGAAGGGAACCGACCAGGTGGCGGCAGGGTATTTTTTGTTCGGACCGAGCACCATGCTGGTGTTCACGACCGGCAAGGGCGTTCATGGTTTCACGCTCGATCCAAACGTCGGTGAATACCAGCTGTCCCACGACGGCATCAAGATTCCCTCGCGTGGAAAGGTGTATGCCGTCAACGAGGGGAACTATCAGAAGTGGCCTGCTGGAACGAAGCAGTATATCGACTCTCTCAAAAAACAGGACAAAGCCACCGGACGACCCTATAGCGGCAGATATTCCGGCTGTCTCGTGGCCGATGTGCACAGAATTCTCCTGGTCGGCGGGATCTATTTGTATCCAGGCGAGGTCGAAAAGCCGCAAGGCAAGCTGCGCCTGCTCTACGAGGCCAATCCGATGGCGATGGTCGTCGAACAGGCCGGCGGAAGAGCCAGTACAGGAACGACACGTATTCTCGATGTCGAGCCGAAGAAACTGCACCAACGAGTGCCGTTGATCATCGGGAGTTCCGATGACGTGCGGGAGGCCGAATCCTACATGCAGGGGAAAGCGTAAACCATCATAACCGGCTGTAGTCCGAAGTAGCGGAGGAAAGACATGGCTGATCGCGTACAAGAAATTCTGAGTTACTACAGCAGTGACAATGCGGGAACGAAGACCAACATCGCCCG
This sequence comes from uncultured Nitrospira sp., assembly GCA_946479785.1. Next base: position 18,771 of record CAMLHQ010000058.1, on the reverse strand, counting down.
GTTGTTGAGGAGCGGGAAGTTGGCCGGCACCGGGAAATTGGTGATCCTGCCGGTCGATCAAGGATTCGAACATGGCCCGGCGCGCAGTTTCGCGCCCAACCCGCCGGGTTATAATCCACACTATCATTTTCAATTGGCCATTGATGCCGGCTGCAATGCCTACGCGGCTCCGCTGGGCTTTCTGGAGGCCGGCGTGAGCCAATATGCCGGACAGATTCCGCTGATTTTGAAATTGAACAATCACGACGTGTTGCACGATGACAAAGATCCCATGCCATCGGTGACCGGTAGCGTAAAGGATGCGCTGCGTCTGGGTTGTTCAGCCGTCGGCTTCACGATCTATCCTGGTTCAACGCATTGCAATGCCATGTATGAACAATTGCGAGCCATCGGTGAGGAGGCAAAGGACAACGGCCTGGCGGTCGTCGTCTGGTCATATCCGCGCGGATCTGCGCTGAGCAAGGAGGGTGAGACGGCGATGGATGTGGTGGCGTATGCGGCGCAAATCGCCGCCCAGCTTGGCGCACACATCATCAAAGTGAAACTGCCGACGGCGCACTTGGAACAGGCCGCGGCCAAGAAGGTCTATGAGTCGATCGATATTCCCATCAAGACCCTGGCCGAGCGCGTCAAACATGTGGTGCAGAGCGCGTTCGACGGCCGCCGCATCGTCATTTTCTCCGGCGGCGCGAAGAGCGAGGATAAGAATGTGTACGAGGAAGCCCGGGCCATCAGGGACGGCGGGGGATTCGGCAGCATTATCGGGAGGAACTCCTTCCAGCGACCGAAGGCGGAGGCGGTCAAGTTCCTCCAGACGATCATGGGGATTTACGCGGGCGAAGTACAGTAAGGATTACGGATGAAACACGGTCGTTCATGGGTGATTCCGTTTGTGCTCCTGGCCGTTGGTATTGTCATCGGCATCATGGTGGCCTCCGACATGGGCTGGTTGCCGACGGGCTCCGCCGAGCCTGATGCGATGCCGAGCGGCATCGTGCGTCCGATCACGACCGCTCCGCAGTTGCCGATGGCGGGCGGCAATGCAAAAAATTTCGTCGAGATTGCGAAGATGGTCAAGCCCGCCGTCGTGAATATCGCCGCGAGTCGAAGCGGCAAATCGGGTGATGGCCCGCAGAGCTCGCCGTTCGACGATCCCTTTTTCCGCAGGTTCTTCGGTGATGAGTTCTTCAAGCGCGATCAGCCGCATCGGGAACGCAAGGAACGCGGCCAGGGATCCGGCGTGATCGTCGATCCGAACGGGTTGATCATCACGAATAACCACGTGGTGAACAAGGCCGATGAGATCCGCGTCTTCCTCTCGGACAAGCGAGAGTTCAAGGGCAAACTGATCGGGACCGATACCAAAACCGATATCGCGGTAGTGAAGATCGACGCGACCGGACTGTCTACGATCCCATTGGCCAATTCCGATCAGCTTGAGGTCGGTGAATTCGTCCTGGCCGTCGGCAGCCCGTTCGGATTAACCCAGAGCGTCACCATGGGCATCGTGAGCGCGGTGGGACGAGCGAGCATGGGCATTGCGGAGTACGAGGACTTCATTCAGACCGACGCGGCAATTAATCCCGGAAATTCCGGAGGCGCACTCGTGAATGTGCGAGGCGAGCTGGTCGGGATCAATACGGCGATCTTCAGCCAAAGCGGCGGCAATATGGGCATCGGGTTTGCCGTGCCCAGCAACTTGGCCCGCTCCATCATGGATCAACTCGTGAAAGGCGGAAAAGTGGTCCGGGGCTGGCTCGGTGTCGCGATACAAGAACTGACGCCGGAGCTGGCCTCCCAATTCGGCCTTAGCGACACGAAAGGTGTCCTGGTCAGCGATGTCATGGACGACAGTCCGGCGAAAAAGGCGGGATTCGAGCGCGCCGACGTCATCACCGAGTATGACGGCAAACCGATGGATTCGCCGACCCATCTGCGAAACGCCGTGGCGCAGACCCCGATCGGCCGCAAGGTCTCCATTAAGGTGATCCGAGACAAGAAGGCGAAAACGATTGATGTGACGATCGTGGAACAGCCGAAGTCTCTTGGCCAGTCCGGCTCGGAAGACAACGGCGAGTCGACGGCGCCGACAGGAGTCCTGTCGGACCTCGACGTCCGCGAGCTGAACGAAGAACTAGCCTCTCGATACGGCATCAAGACGACCGAACGGGGAGTCGTCATAGTCCGTGTGAAACCGGGCAGCACGGCGGAGGACGTGGGGGTACGGGAAGGCGACATTGTTCTCGAGGTGAACCGGAAGCCCGTCACCTCGATCAAGTCCTATGAGCGAGCGGTGTCCGGGCTTGCCAAGGATCAAGCGGTGCTTCTGTTGTTGAAGCGAAAGGGCCAGACAATCTATTTGACGTTACGTCCGTAACAACTGGGCCGCTTCGCCTCCGAACGAGGCGAACAAAAGAGAGGAGGTGAAGGTATGGTATCGCGAGCCATATTTGTCCTTCTCAGCGCATTGGCGGGAATGGCCTTATTCATCAAGGCCGATGGTGCCGACGCTTCCTACTGGCTGTATGGGTTCGGCATCGGGGCTGCTACCGGGGGACTCATCGTCGCCGGAGAATATGCCTTACGCAATTTGTCATTCGGCATTATCATGGGAGGTACGGCGGGGTTGGCGGCTGGGCTGGTCTTGACCGGATTGGTCGAGTGGGTGGGGGGCGAGATTTTCGACGTCCAGACCTTCTTGTTTCACCTCGGAGGGCTGGTCTTTCTCCTGGGATTTCCCTATCTCGGCTTAGTGTTAGGGGCGCGGTTCGGGAAGGAAAAGCTTCCGAGTCCCCAGCAGAAATTGTTCGAGTTGGATGGAAACACCGTCTGTCCGAAGGTGCTCGACACCAGCGTCATTATCGATGGGCGGGTGGCGGATCTCTGTGAAACCAGATTTCTCGAGGGGACGTTTCTGGTTCCCCATTTTATTCTGGATGAACTACAGCATATCGCCGATTCATCTGATTCGTTGAAGCGGGCGAGAGGCCGGCGCGGCCTGGATATTTTGAACAAGATCCAAAAGATGAGCGATGTGGACGTGAGGATCATCGACGAAGATTTCCCGCAGGTCAAAGAGGTCGACGCAAAACTCGTGGTCCTCGCCAAAAAGATGAACGCGAAGATCGTCACCAACGACCTGAATCTGAATAAGGTCGCGGAGCTGCAAGGGATCCGTGTGCTCAATATCAACGAGCTTTGCAACGCACTGCGGCCGGTCGTGCTCCCCGGCGAGGCCATCCGCGTGTTCGTGCTGAAAGAGGGGAAGGAAGCAGGCCAAGGGGTAGCTTATCTCGACGATGGCACGATGATCGTGGTCGACAATGCCAGGCGCTATATCGGCAAAAACATCGATGTCGTGGTGACCAGCGTGCTCCAAACCACCGCCGGTCGCATGATTTTTACCAGGTTGAAGGAAGAAACCGAGCGAGAGGAGTTGCAAGTCGCTCGTGGATAGCTGCACGCGGCCTTACCTATGACGATGGCTCGCGCGCCTCGCGTCGAACCGCTCGCCCACCGGGCTCTTACTGTCGCCCTCGTTCCAGCGGCTGGACGCGGGCTGCGCATGGGCGGGTCCGTTCCCAAACAGTTTCTGGCGATCGGAGGCCTTCCGCTCGTCGTCCACTCGCTCCGCGTGTTGCAGGTTTCGCCATCCATCGACAGGATCGTGCTCGCCGTTCCCCCAGCCGACATCGGGTATTGCCAGGCCGACATCGTCAAGGCTCATGGTTTCAGCAAAGTGACCCAAGTTATCGCCGGAGGATCGGAGCGGCAAGACTCTGTCCGGCTGGCCCTGGGAGCAGTCGGGAACGATGCGGAAATTGTCGTGATCCATGATGCGGTGCGACCCTTTGTCACAGTGCAGATGGTCGAAGACGTCGTCAAGGCAGCGCGGGAGACCGGCGCCGCCATCATTGCCCTTCCGATGCGAGATACCGTGAAACAGGTGAGAGCCGATCATGTGATTGAGCGGACGGTCGATCGCAAACCCCTGTGGTTGGCGCAGACTCCCCAGGCGTTTCGGAGGGATTGGCTGCAAGAGGCTCACAATAGGGCACAAACAGAAGGGATTGTGGCGACCGACGATGCCTACTTGCTGGAATGGATGGGACGTCCGGTGACGGTGGTCGAAGGGAGCGGAGAGAACATCAAAGTGACCAGGCCTGAAGATATGGTCATCGGAGAGGCCATTCTGGCTTCGCGGCAAGTGGCGGCAGGGAAAGGATAGTCATGGTGAAGGGCACTCGAATTGGCTATGGATATGACGTGCATCCGCTCGGCGCTGGGCGAAAACTGATTTTAGGCGGAATAGAAATTCCCCACAGCCAAGGCCTGCTCGGACATTCCGATTCCGATGTGTTGGTCCATGCCGTCTGCGATGCCTTGTTGGGAGCCATGGGGGAAGGGGACTTGGGTCGGCACTATCCCAGCTCGGACCCCACATACAAAGGGATCTCAAGTCTCAAGCTGCTCGAAGACGTCATGGCAAAGCTCAAGTCGAAAGGCTATCGAGTGGGCAATATCGACACGGTCATTGTGGCGCAGGCACCTCGGCTTGGGCCGCACCTGGTCGCCATGCAGAAGAAAATGGCGGAAGTAGCTGGAATCGATCCTGATCTGATCAACGTGAAGGTGAAAAGTGGGGAAGGCCTCGATGCCGTGGGTAAGGAAGAAGGCATGACCGCCCACGCTGTCTGTTTGATTGAACCGGTGCGGCCGTCGTAGAATATCTGAAATGCTGAAGGCGATTCGACAAGACCTCCAAGCGGTGTTCGATCGTGACCCGGCGGCGACCAGTCGGCTGGAAGTTATTTTTACCTATTCCGGTTTTCATGCGCTGCTGGCCTATCGTGTGGCCCATTGGCTTAAATCCTTCGGAGTGCCCTTTATCCCGCGCGCTATTTCTCAGATCGCCCGCTGGCTCACAGGGATTGAGATTCATCCATCGGCCAAGATCGGGACAGGGTTCTTCATCGACCACGGCATGGGCGTCGTCATCGGCGAGACGGCTGAGATCGGAGATTATGTGACTCTTTTCCAAGGTGTCACGCTTGGCGGAACGGGCAAAGAACGAGGCAAGAGACATCCCACGCTGGGCAATCACGTGGTCGTCGGCGCCGGCGCAAAAATCCTGGGAGGAATTACGATTGGCGACAACGTGAAGATCGGCGCCAATTCCGTCGTCCTCAAGAATGTGTCTGCCAATTCAACCGTCATTGGCGTTCCTGCCCGTGTGATCAAGACCCAGGGCGAGCGGCTTCCCGATGCCACCATGGACCACATCAACCTGCCAGACCCTATCAGCGACCGGTTCCTGGCCCTCGAGCAGGAGTTGATCGAACTTCGTAAGAAGCTCGAAAACCGCGACGCGCCCCCGCCCCGCTAGCGTCTTCTCATCCTTTTTTTACCCAGGTTCGAACGAGGTCTGTTGTGCTACGGGTGGGAACGAGTCTGCCTACGCCCGGAAGAGGGTTTTGCTGGAAAGACAACGGAGCAAATCCGGCGCGACGAAGCGCCGCGCCGGGGGAGTGGTTGTTAGCTTGAAAGACAGGTGCTCATGAATTTCTTCCGCTCGTCGCCTTTGAGGCTCTTCTCGCCCGCTTCCTTATTGCACGCCTTCATCTTCTCCTGCTGAGCCGTTCTTCCGCCTTTCGCGGCCTTGGCGGAGAGACACTCCTTCATAAATGCCTTCCGCTCGTCGCCTTTCCCCTCGCCCAATCCCTTCGCATTCGCCTGCTCGTTGCAGGCTTTCATCTTGTTCTGTTGCTCGGCGGCCTCGCTCGCCATCGGTGCGAGGACCAGTGCGGCTAGAAAGAGTGACAGCACTACCAGGCTGGCAATTTTCATTGTCGATCTCCTTTGGTGAGTGAGTGAAAGACGTGTTGGCGCACTGTATCAAAAAAGTTAGGGGTTGTCTGTAGCGGAACCGGTCGAGCTGTCGTAATCGACCCGGACGAGGAATAATCCATGCGCCGGAGCGGTCCTGCCCGCGACAGTTCGGTCATTGGCCGCGAGGACGTCCGCAAGACTCGCGGGCGTGCGTTTGGCGTGGCCGACCTCAACTAAGGTTCCGACCATCGCACGAACCATGTGTTTGAGAAAGCGGTCGGCATACGCGTGAATCAGGATTGTGTCGCCTTGTCGCGCCAGGGACAGTTGTCGAAGGTGGCAAACGGGATCTTCATTGTCGGTCAAGGTGCCTTCGAACGAGGTGAAGTTGTGTGAGCCAATCAGAAGAGAGGCAGCCTGTCTCATCGCTTCATGATCGAGAGGCTTGTGCACGTGCCAGAAATAGGCACGATCGACGGCAGGGCGTTCGGGGCGGTTGAGGATTCGGTATTCATAAAGTTTTCCGCGCGCGGCATAACGCGCATGGAATTCATCCGGCATGATCGCCGCCGACCGGACGGCAATGTCTTCCGGAAGCCTGGCATTGAAGCCTCTGGTCCACTCATGAGGGGTCCAATCACGATCGATACGGAAGCTGGCCACTTGCCCTAGGGCATGTACGCCGGAATCGGTTCGGCCCGCGCCGATCACAGCCACGGTTCGTTGAGTCAATTGAAACAGCGCGGTTTCGACGGCTTCCTGGATGGTCGGCTGGTCCGGTTGGCGCTGCCAGCCGGCATAGCGTGAGCCGTCGTATTCGAGGATCAACTTAACGGTCGGCATGGGCCGGGGGAGACGGGTTGGCGCATTATCGCGCCGGCTGTTTAGAGGCGGCCAGGAAGGCGTTCACTCCCTCACGCAACGATTCGGCGACACTGGTCGTAAAGGCACCTGTCCGCAACAGATCTTCTTCGGTGGAATTCGAGATGTAGGCGATTTCCGCCAGGATACTCGGCATGCTCGTAAATCGGAGCACATAGAAAGGAGCCGTTTTGACGCCATGGTCCACGAGAGGATAGTGGCCGTTCAAGTGCGCAATCATCGCTTCTTTGGTGTTCCAGGCCAGTTCGAGGGATGCTTCGATTTTTTTCGTCGTCAACAGATCGGCGACCAGGTATTCCCATCCGATACCGGTACTACTCAACGGCGTACCGTTTTCGCGGGCGGCCACTTCGAGCGCCCGCTGATCCTTGGCCTCGCCGAAGTGATAAATCTCAATACCCCGCACGGACCGTTGGGGATGGGAGTTTACATGAATAGACACGAAGAGGTCCGCTTCGTTGCCATTGGCGAATCGCGCACGGTCTTCGAGCTCTACGAATACGTCCCGTTCGCGAGTCATGAGGACGCGAACCCCCGGTTCTTTCTTCAAGAGATCTCGCAGTTTCAGTCCCACTTTGAGCGTGATATCTTTTTCCTCCGTGCCTCGGAACCCATGAGCGCCTGGATCTTTACCGCCATGCCCCGGATCGATCACGATTGTCGTGAACGACTTGGATCTCGGCGGAATCGGTTGGGGCGGAGGGGCCAGGAGTTGCGAAGGGGCAACCGGCTCAAAAGGGGGGGCGAGCTCTTGGGGAGTGGAGGGGGTTATGTCGATGACGAGGCGAGGAGGATTCGTCAACGAAAACAACTTATAGGTTTGGAAGGATCCGTTCGGAAGTGAGACGGCGACGGATTCATCCGTCTGTCTGATCAGGAACGACTTGGCCAGCGCACCGGCCGCGATCCTGGTTTGTGCCGCCTTGCTCAAGATCGCATTGGGAATTTCGACTATCATGCCGTCCGCCCGAGCCGGTAGGTGTTTCTTGACGCGGGTTTTTCGGTTCAGATCAAGCACGAGCCTTGTCGAATCCGGCGAGACGGCGGTTCTCAAATTTCGGATCATCGCCGGAGCAAGGGAAGTCGGTGTCATGCTGATGTTGGAGCTGTGCAATCGTTTCGATTTGCTCGATGACTCGTGGCGCTGCTCCAGTGATGCTGCCTCCGCATGCTCGAGAATGGCAGAGTAGGGAATGCGGATGTGCAGGCTGAGAAGCCCGAGGAAAATACAGACGGTTGTGCGCCAGAAGGCTGAGGGCATGGTTTTACACGAGTGATGCAGGAATCATATCTATCTCTCAGATGTCCGGATGCTTGTCAAGGGGAGAGACGTTCTCGAGCGACCATTGCTACGATTGACTGTGCGTTCGAACCGGGCGTAAGGTTTTCCATGGCTCTGCATCTGATCATCGATGGCTACAATCTCTTGGCTGCTGCCGGACAGGTCTTAAGGACGGGCGGTCTGTATTCAGATATGGCCCGGGAATCGTTGCTTCGGGAGTTGGCTGCCTACCGTCAACGAAAAGGCCATGCGCTCACGGTCGTGTTCGACGGATGGCAGCAGGGACAGCCGATCGAGAGCAGAGAACATCGCGCTGGGGTACAGGTGGTGTATTCAAAACGAGGTGAGCGGGCTGATCAAGTGATCCAACGGCTGGCGCGTGAGTACGGATCAGATTGCGCTGTAGTAACTTCCGACCATGAAATCGTCAATGCCGCGAAGGCTCATGGTGCATTTGTCATGGGAGCGCAAGAGTTCGCCGGAAAGCTGCAATCGGCGGCATCGTCAGGAGACACAATCGCCCATAAGGAATTGGACACGGGCGAAGATGTGACACGACGCAGACCTGAGAAGAAAGGTAATCCTCGCAAGCTTCCCAAAGCGCAGCGACAGCGCAGCCGCCAGCTCAAGCGATTTTAGGAGGATGCTGAAATAGGCCGCCAGCGTCGTTCTCTCATCGCTCAGAGGCTCAACGTACGGCCTGGGAAAACGCCTGCTCTTGCAGGCGATGGGTGGGCGGGTGAGAAAAGTTTACGCTTCACCTCTTCGCTCGCTTGAGCGTCCTCCCATTATCGTAACCTCGTAAAGAGCCGCCTGGCGTTCTCGGTCGTTCTCTGTCCGATCTGTTCCAGAGACAGCTCGGGATGGATCGCGGCGAGTTGCTTGGCGACATGCGCCACGTAGGCCGGTTCATTCCGTTTTCCCCGGTGGGGAACCGGCGTGAGATAGGGGCAGTCGGTTTCGATGAGCACGCGATCCAGCGGCGTGTTCTTGGCAATGTCACGCAGCATCGTCGCATTTTGGAAGGTGAGAATACCCGAAAAGGACAGGTAAAAGCCCAGATCCAACGCATCCTTCGCCAGCCAGGCATCTCCCGAGAAGCAGTGAAACACCCCGCCGATCTCTGACGCCTTCTCTTCCTTCAAGATCGTCATCGTATCGTCTTGCGCCTCCCTCGTGTGAATAATGACGGGGAGATTCAGTTCGCGCGCCAGCTGGATCTGTTCCCGGAACCGCTCGCGCTGATCTTTCGGAGACGAGTGCTTGTAGTGGTAGTCGAGCCCGATTTCGCCATAGGCGACGACCTTGTTGTTGTTGACCAGGCGCCGGAACTCGTCGTACCAGCCATCGCTGATATGTTTGACTTCGTGAGGGTGCACACCGACAGACGCGTACACAAAAGGATGTTGATCGGCTATGGCGACAGCAGCTTGGCTGGTCGCAAGGTCGCATCCAATCGTTACGAACGCCTCGACGCCGGCTTCGCGGGCACGGGCGATTATGGCGTCGCGGTCGTCGTTATACCGGGCGTCATCAAGATGCGTGTGGGTATCAATGAGCATTCCTGCGTCTCAGTAGAGCGAAGGGGACTGTGGGCAGCAGCTAGGCGGGTTTCGCAACGAGGCTTTCGGCTAATTCGTTCAGCAAGGCAGCGGTCTCATCCCATCCGAGGCAGGCATCAGTGATCGAGACGCCGTACGCGAGTGGAGTGCCCTGTTTCCAGGTCTGTTTACCGGGATTCAGGTTGCTCTCGAGCATGAGCCCCATGATCGATTGGCGGCCTTCACGGAATTGCCGCAGGACTTCGCGTGAGACGAAGCTCTGTTTCCGGTGGTCCTTGCTGGAGTTATCATGAGAGCAATCGATCATGATAGGACGCGCAATACCTTCGCCTGCTACGGCCGTTTCGGTCTTCGCGACGTGCTCCGCATCGTAGTTAGTTTTTCCGCCGCCTCCCCGTAGCACAATGTGCCGGTCCGGATTGCCCATTGTTTTAATAATCGAGGTTTGCCCGTCGGCGTTGATGCCGACGAAGTGATGGGGCGTGCGGGCCGACGTCATAGCATTGATGGCGACTTGCAAGCTGCCTTCCGTTCCGTTCTTGAAGCCGACCGGCATGGAGAGGCCGCTGGCCATCTCGCGATGGGTTTGGCTTTCCGTCGTGCGGGCGCCGATGGCGGTCCAACTGATGAGGTCGGCGATATATTGCGGGCTGATGGGATCGAGCAATTCGGAACCGCAGGGCATGCCGGATTGATTGATCTTTAGGAGAATGGTTCGGGCGAGTTCCATACCTGTAGCAATGTCGCAGGTGCCGTCCAGATGAGGATCGTTGATCAGACCTTTCCAGCCGACGGTGGTTCGGGGTTTTTCGAAATACGTCCGCATCACGATGAGGAGGCGATCACGGAGCGCGTAGGCCACCGGCTTCAACTTCGTGGCATATTCAAAGGCAGCGTCCGGATCATGAATCGAGCAAGGGCCGACAATCACCAGCAGACGCTCACGGTCCTGTCCGTGAAGAATCCGCCGGATCGCCTCGCGGGTTTCGACAACGAGGGCGGCAGCATCTTCCGTAATCGGCAGCTTGGTCTTGATCACACGGGGGGACGGCAACGCCTTGATTTCTATGACGTGTTGATTGTCTAGCGGTCGATTCATGACGCAGCCTTTCAGTTGAAGCGGTGCAGCATAACGAAATGTTCAAGAAAAGTCTACCTCATAATGCATAACCCATTGAACTATAAGATATTAACAGTATCGATTGTTGGGATCTTTGACAGGTTTCGTGGCCTTGTGGTACTCAGTGCGACGTCCTATGGGTGATCGTCTTTCATTGCACTGGGTGAAGAGCGGGCTTTCTCTGAGCCTGATTCTCATCCTCCTCGCGCTCGCTCCGTTTGCGGTGGCTCAGGATGTCCACCACGAACTGGCTGCCGCCGATACGGATGGGCACGAACACTCCGATACCGACCTCTGCCAGTGGGTCCAACACCATACCTCGGGCTCGATCGATCTTGGTGATCCGGCCTGTTCAGCCTTTGAGATCGTCGGTTCCTCTGAACTTCCCGCACCTGTCACGTTCTTTTCTGTTGAGTTCCCACTCGTCGGGCCCTCTCGCGCACCGCCCAGCATCTAACACCCTCGTCAGTCATCGATCGTCCCGGCGTCCTGCATGATCAGGCTGGCCGGCGTACGAATTTGTATCAATTGTCACCGATGACGCGGAGTAGCGATGTCTCGTCCTGTTCGAACAAATAGGGTTATGCGCATGGTCTTAGTGGGCATGCTCGTGGGGAGCGTGGAATTCCACCCAATTCTTTATGCAGCAGAAGGGGATTTGTCACATACGATCATTGGAATCGTGCAAAATCAGGATCTGAGGCGTGTGACTCACACGGTGGTGGAGGTGAAGAATCAAGAAGGCATAACGGTGGCTACAGGAGTCACAAATGATGCGGGAGAGTTCTCGATCCCTCTTTCAACGGGCGGGACCTACTCGGTCAGCGCAGTTCAAGAAACTTATCGCAGCGAGTATGTCGTGTTGCAGGTGGGGACTGATCCGCCCAAGCCGGTCACGCTGACGCTGTCGAAAACCAGCGAAATTGCCCTTGAGGTGATATCGCCGTTGCCTCCGATTCAGTACAAATCGTCGAGCGAAACCTATTCAGTCAGTCGCAAAGACATCGAATCGTTGCCGCGCGGCAACAACAACGACGTGTACGACGTGATGTTGAAGGTTACGAGGGTTGCGTATGGTGCGCTGAATCACACTAAAATCAAGCAGGACCATGCCAATCAGCAGTTCCGCATCGACGGCATTCCCATCCCCGAGACGGTGAGCGGGGCGTTCGCCGACATCGTTCCCCCGCGGGCCTGGGAGCGCGCGGACATCATCCTCGGCGGGATGGAGGCGCAGTACGGCAATAAAACGGCACTGGTGCTGGATATTACGAGTAAGAGCGGAACGAAACCCGGATTCGGCTCCCTACAAGTCTTCGGCGGATCCAACGAAACCGTCAACCCGTCGTTCGAATATGGTGGAACAATCGGTGAAAAGGTCCGCTTCTACGTGTTGAACAGTTATGTCACGACGAACCGCGGGATCGAGCCGCCGACTCTCGGGAAGACCAACAACCACAATCAGAGCGAGAAGAACAATACGTACCTGCGTGGCGATTATCAGCACGACAATCGCAACAACCTGAGCTGGATCTTCCTCAATTCGACGGCCAAGTATCAGATTCCGACGATTCCCAATCTCGCGGCGAATCCCGACGTGCTGGCGCTCCTTCCAGGGTTCAACCCCAATGCCTCACAGTCCGTGAATCAGTTCCAGAAGGAAGACAATCAATATTCCCACCTCGTATGGCGGCACGACGTCAACGCGAGCAGCTTCTTCAGCACGGGGTTCTATTTCCGTCGGGGCGTTGCTGATTTTCAGACCGATCCGTTGAATGCCCTGGCCTATGCCGACGATGTCAACAGAGCCCAGACCGCAAACCAGCGGCGCGTCGCCTATAGCGGCGGCATGCGGTTGGACCACACGTGGATTCCCGACAGTCGCCATCTGGTGAAAACGGGTTTCCAAATCGATTACAGCCGCGCCAACAATACGGCTCAGATTTTCGCTTTCGATACGAGCAGTGGCGCGGCAGCGGGGCCGGTGATCTTGCGGGAAGCGTCCAACCAAAATATCCAAACGAGGCAAGAGTTCTGGGTGCAAGATCAGTGGAGCCTCAACGATCATTGGACGTTCAATCTTGGTGTGCGGGGAGATGCGATACAAGGATTCTACAATGAGGGACAAGTCAGTCCACGTGTCGGTGCAACCTACAAACTCAATCAGTCCAACGTGTTCCATGCGTACTATGGACGATTGTTCACGCCTCCGAACATCGAGCAGGTGGCTTTTGCTCGGCTGAACACCCAGAGCACCACGGCACAACCGGACAACCCGACCGGGTTTAATCCTCGAGCCGAACGGTCACATTACTTTGAAGTGGGGAGCTATCATGCCGTGACCCGCTTCGCGACGCTGGAGCTGACTGGATATTACAAGCTGGCGCATAACCTCTCGGATGCGGGCCAGTTCGGCAGCACGCCGCTGCGGAATTTCTTTGCGTTCGAGCGAGGCTGGCAGCGGGGGATCGATGGGGCCTTGAAAGTACAGTTCACCGACAACCTCACCGGTCGCGGCAATGTGGCCTGGGGACAATGCAAAGGCTATGGCCTGCAGTCCGGGCAATATTTGCTTGAGCAGGCGGAGATCAACGATATTAATTCCAACGGCGGCGTGTTCTGTGATCACTCGCAGTTGATGACGAGTTCGGCCGTGCTGAGCTATCGATGGAGGGAGCGAACGAACATCACGGGGCAAATGCTGTACGGTTCAGGGTTGAGGACCGCGGAAGCGGGTGCGAAAACCAATTCCTCACACGAAAGTTCCTATGCCGTCTACAATGCATCGATTAGCCATACGATTCCCTTGCCGTGGCACAATCAGAAAATGCTGTTGGGATTCGATGTGCTGAACGTGCTGGATCAAAAGTATTTCTATAACCGGGGAGAAGGCAGCATCGGACTCGGCATCGCCCATGCCGGCATGCCGAGGTCGTTCTTCTTCCGCGCTCAATGGTTCTTTTAGGTGAGATGCCGAACAAAAATGACCTTGTTGGGGATCTGATAGAGAAAGGTGCTGTGGAAACGATGAAGCCATGAAGATTCCATGCTGTCATATCGCATGTCTGATCTGCTGTGTCGTGCTCTGCATCGGCTCTTTGCCAATCTGCGCTTCTGCGATCGTCGGTGATGAGGCGACACATGAGAGCGACCACCAGGAAGATGTGCTGGAGCTGCCGGAGGTGCATGTCCACGGACTTCCGCTCAACAGGGATCAGCAACGCGGTCCTGTGGCCAAGTCCACTCCCTGGCCAGGCATTCCTCCCTCGCTGGAGGGCAAAGATCTCGATGATTGGATGAAGGCCCGCCTGTTGGTATCAAAAGATGCCAAAGTGACGGTCGTGATCCTTGAGCCTTGCAAACATCGTGAGCTGACCATGTCCGGAATGGTTGCGCTCGCAAAATGGACGTTCGACCCCCAAATGCAGGGGGATCTGCCGATCGATGGAGAGCTGACTGTGCGCATCCACTTCCGCTCGCGGTGAGGAGGTTGAACGACCAGCCGCGACACATCTCGTCGATCCCTTCACTTCATGTTAAAATGCCCGCGTGAGCTTGGACGAATCCCTCTTTTTCGCGATTAACGGATTGGCCGGTCATGCGCCGATCCGCGATCAATTCTTTCTGCACGTCGGGGTGTTCGGTACATTTTATGTTCCGATCGCCTTGGCCATCGGCTATTGGCTTTGGATCGATTGGCGGGAAGCCATCATCGGCGGGCTTGCGTTGGCGGGGGTCGTGGGCCTCGGAGATTTTTTCGGAGATCAACTGAAGTCGCTGGTCGAACGAGTACGGCCCTGTCGAGCCCTCAGTCAGGCGCTGACGCTTGAGCCGGGTGGATGCGGAGGTCTCTTCAGCTTTCCGTCCAACCACGCGATCAACACTGCGGCAGCTGCGGCGTTTCTGCATGTACTCTATCCGAGATCTGGCTGGATCAGTTGGCCGATTGTCGGATTGGTGGGATTTTCCCGAGTCTACGTCGGTGCGCACTATGTGACGGATGTGCTTGGCGGCTGGTTGATCGGAGGATTCTGCGGAGCCGGCATTGCCTGGCTGTTGCTGCAGTGGCCGCAGTTTCGTCAGCGGATGCTGTCGCCGATCGGTTCGACGCAAGCCAACAGTTCTACGCCGTAACGATCCACGTCATAGCCCCTACCAATCAGCACGATCGCTTGCTCCGGTTCATCCAATAACATGACCGGTGTGATCGTGGCCTGGCCCGGCGGGGCATATTGGAATTCCTGTAGTTCCGGCTCCTTGGCGAAACGAAAGAATCCTTTGGCACGTTCGAGTTCCTTGGGCAGGGTCTTGATCCAGGACAGAAAGCGTTGCCGGCTTAATGGACCCGGCAGGCGAATGGTCGTGGCTATCGGATGATAGGTCGCGCGGGCGCGAGACAAAGGTCGAGGCCCGTCAAACATGACGTTGGTCGGTGCCGAGGTTTTCTCTTCTGTTCGGGGCGCTAAGAGCACAGCGGGGTCTACGCGTGCGTGGGTCGTCTCCCACAGACGTGCATCACGGTTCTGTGTGAGGATCGACGCCCTAAACTGTTCCCAGTGCCCGGGCACATAGAGATCGTGTTTATTCAAGATCAATTCGTCCGCGCAGCGTATGGCCTGTTCCGTGACAAAGGCACTCGAGTGGCTTTGGTCGGCTGAGAGAGGATGGAGCAGCGCAATGATCCGTTCAAGCTTTGCGAGCCTGGCCGTGTAGAAATCAGTCACCGCATCGACCACCTCGGCCGGATCTGCCAAGCCCGAACATTCCAAGACGATCAGTTCAGACCCATAGTCCCTCACGAGCTGCGCGATCCCCCACGACAGGTCTTCCTTCGTGTCGCAACAGACGCATCCTCCAGCCAAATTCATGACTTGCTCGGCAATGGTGCCGACGCGCGGCCCGTCGATGCTGATGTCACCCGCCTCGTTCATGAGGACGCCGGCTCGCTTGCCTTGGCCCTTCCAATATTCCAACAGCCGCATCAAGAGTGTGGTTTTGCCCGCTCCAAGTGACCCGCAGAGGATATAGAAGGGAACGGGGGACAGCGCCATGGGATGAGAGCTATGGATGGACGTGAAGATGGTTCCCGGGCCGATGTTGCCCGGCCAATGTCGCCAGGTCGCAATGCACCGCACCCTGGTGCGCACAATGCGTTTCGAGTTGGATCGTCATATGTGTAATGCCGAAGTCCGAAGCAATGCGGGCGCGGATGGTCCGAAGCAGCTCGTTTGTTAAGGCGTCGTCGTCCCCCAGGACCAGTACATGGCAGGTCAGCATGACCAGACGTGGTTCGATGGCCCAGACATGTAGATCATGGACATTATCCACGCCGGGGACCGCCTCGATTGTGGCGGCAATATGCGAGGCGCTGACGCCAGGCGGAGTGGATTCGAGCAAGACCTCCAGCGACTCCTTAAAAATGGGCCACGCACCACGGAGAATCGCTCCCACCAAAAGGAGACTGACGAGGGGATCGAAGACGGTCCATCCGGTCAGCATGATGGCTCCTCCGCTGAGGATGACGCCAAGCGAGACCCAGGCATCTGAAAGCATATGCCAGAACGCGCCTCGAATGTTGAGGTCGTCCTTCGCGCCATGTTGCAGCAGCAGCGCGATGCCGAGATTCGCCGCAAAACTCACCGCTGCGATGATCATGACCCAGCCGCCATTGATTGAAACCGGGTGCATGAGCCGTTGAACGCCGACGATTGTCACACCGAGGGCGGTCCACAACAACACGAAGGAACTCAGAAAGGCTGTGACAATGCCGGCCCGGTGGTAGCCGAACGTCCGGGCTTCCGTGGCGGGCCGCGCCGTCAAGACGTGGGCGTAGAGCGCGGCGAACAAGGCCCCTTGATCGATGAGATTGTGTCCTGCGTCGCCGATTAATCCGACGCTATTCAGCATCCATCCGCCGATGAACTCTGCGGCAATGACGCATGCATTCAATCCCAGGGCGAGACGCAAGCGGAATTGCAGTCGTGCATAGGAAGCAGAGAAATCCATAAGTCTAGTTTCGCACGCCCTTGGGGGCACAGCAAGTGCCCGCGAAGTATTCACGCGGGAATCGTTCGAGCCTGCTTCCGCACGAGGAAGATCGATCTGAACAATCGACTAATGCGATGTAGGAATTTCAAGCACGTACACGTTATTTTTCGAGAAGAGCGTCGTCAAGGTTCTGGGCAGTTGCTTGAGCTGTTGATCGTGGAGGAAGGCCTGTGGTCCCGTGAAGGTGAGCACATGATAGCTGTCATGAAGGCGCTTAAATTCTCTGGTGTTCAGCACCACATGGGTAAAGCCTTCGCTGCGTATTTTGTGGAGAAGTTGCTCAGGCGAATTCGTCTCTTGAATCCAATGGGTGAGTGGATGCTCGTAATATGGATAGGGCGATAATGATGGGCGATCGAAATAGAACGGTCGGGACTCACCGATGAAGAGGAGATTGGCGTCCGGGGGTAGCTGTTTTCTGACATACATAGCCGCGTCATAGTGGTCGAGCGTCCGGCTTGTAAAGTCAGTGCCGGCTTCTTGCCCAAGCGCGACCTTCTCGGCTGAGAAGACTTGAGAATGTAAGGAGAGAAAGCGAGTGGTGCCTAACGCCCCTAGTGCTGAAAGGAATACGAGGGACAAGGCGAGGGCAGGCTTGGGAACGAGACTGAGCAAGGCGACGAGGGTGCTCAGGCCAACCATCAGTGCAGGCGCAAAAAACCGTGTGGTGGTTGAGGTCATGATCCAGCTGGTGCCAGCGAAGAAGATGAAGAGAGCGGCGGCATAACATTGACGGCGTTTGACTTGATCCAGCTTCAAGAACAACGTCCACAGCGGAAAGCTCAGCATAAGACAGGCAGCTCCGACGGCAAGCGGACCACAATCTGAGGCAGAGCCGAATCGTTCCGGAGTCATGACCATGTCGTACGGGAGACGGAGCAGGTTCAGGCTGGTGAAAGGATCAGCATTTGAGGGAAGATCGCCTTGTAGGCTTGCTTGGCTCGCGTCGGTCCAATAGAGGCCTCCAATCCAGCGGTAGCCCAGGGGATACACAGGGTTTCCGGTCAACCACCAAGCTCGCCCCCACCAGGGGAGAGCTGCGGCCAACATGACAAGTCCGGCTTTGCCGATTGTGTGAAGCGGCCATTTCATCACCAGCGCTGCAAGCGCGCCGCCCGCCACCCACGACAATCCGGAAAGTTTGACGGACATCGCGAGTCCCCAGAGCAACCCCACCGGGATCCAGAGAACGGAGGCTTCCGGGAGCGCAATGACGGCGGCGGATGCCAGAACCGCAAACGTCAAAGACGTTTCTGCAAAGGGAAGCGTGCCGAGAAAAAGAAATGTGCCGGACGACGCAAAGGCGGCTGCCATGATACAGCCGATCCATGAGCGTTGTTGTGGCGCGGTGATCGTTTCCACAAGGGCCCATGCGGCAATCCAGACAGCGATCCAGAACGTGAAATGCATCGATCGGGCACCGATCTCGCCGGCGAGAGCCAATCCCCATCCGAGGAGAAGATCCGATAGATGAGGCATGTAGCTGAAGAACAGCCATGGAAAGGCTGCAAGATGGCCTGTCCGAAGCGGGTATTGGGCGAGGGGAAGATGATAGGCCAGTTCATCGTAAAACGTTGGTGGAATAGTCACCCAGAGCCAAGCGATCGCCCACACGATGCCTATGGCGAGCCCACCGGCCAGGGAATCATATGTTGGTTTGAATAGGGGCACATGACAGACACGTCGGACGAGGTGAACGACGCCCAATCCCATCGCCACGATGACCGGCAGCGCGGTGAAACGGTAGAGGCCAAGAAGTCCAAGGATGGTCGTCGTCATCCCCAGCAAGGACATTCCTGTGCCGAGTCGTAACGCCAGCGTGAGTAGAGGTAAATGTGTTGAAAAATGAGAAAGCCAAGGTCCGGTCGTACGTTCAAGCAGGAACCCTATACCATACGATGCCAAGAGGAACGATCCCGGGATGAGGAGCAGGGGAAGTCGAGAGGGAGTGATAACGGCTGTGACAAGGATGACCACGAGGATTGCGACGGTAAAGGTCGAATAAGCCGCTCTATCAGGGTCCGCGGTGTGCATCATGACATCCGGCC
>CAMLHQ010000057.1 GCA_946479785.1 uncultured Nitrospira sp. | reverse complement strand
TCAGGAAGTGAGCATCATAACCGATTGAGATTCGTTTATTCCAGGCTTTTAATGGGCCGAAGGGGCTATGTCCGTAACCGGTCGAAATCCTTTACGTCTTTCTTAATGTGGTCCCGAAGCCGCTTGATGATACGGGCTTCCAGCTGGCGAGTCCGTTCCTTGGTAATGCCGTATTTCGCTCCCAAGTCATCAAGCGTCAGTGGCGTCTCTGAGAGGAGGCGGTTACGCAGGATGTCTTCGTCCCGCTCATCGATGGTCTTCACGAACTCGGCCAGCTTCGCTCGAAAGAGGGTTTGCAATTGTTCCGTAGCGAGCTGCTCGTCGGCTGGGACCTGCTGCGACGGCAGAATATCCATCAGGCTGCCGTCTTGGTTCTCTCCAATAGGCTGATCCAAGGACAGTTACCAGTTGCCGAGCCGCTGGTCCATCTCGACTACGTCGCGTTCACGCACATGCAACCGGTCGGCCAGCAGCTTGGTATCGCGGGAGAATCCTTCCCGTTCGAGTTTCGATTTTTCCTTTTTCAAATTGTAAAACAACTTCCGCTGATCTTGAGTGGTGCCGATCTTGACCAGACGATAGGTATTCAAGAGGTAGCGGAGAATGTACGCGCGCGACCACCAGGCGGCATAGGCGTGGAAACGTACGTTCTTGGATGGATCGAATTTTTTGATCGCCTGCATCAGGCCGACATTGCCTTCCTGAATCAGATCCATGTGGTCGGCGCCGGTGTGAAGATATTCGGCGGCGATGGCGACCGACACGCGCAAGTTGGCCATGATGAGTTTGACCGCCGCGTCTCGGTTGCCGTGCGTCCGATATTCCTCGAAGAGCCGCAGTTCTTCTTCTTTCGAGAGATAGGGATGGCGGCGTATTTCAGCCAGATACTGCTGCAGCGCGGTGACCGGCACCACCGCCGTGGTATCAGCCTGGCCTTCCGCGGAGGGGCTCAATTCGAGCGCGGGCGTACTGTCGTCCGGAACTTCATCCGAAGGGCCGAGGACTTCCGGCTCAAGGATTGTTTCCTTTCGTTTTTCGTGACGTTTTGCCATACGAGTCGCAAACTATAACAGAACCTCCGGCCACGACAAAGCTGCCGTTGTCCCTAAGGTTCCCTTGCACGGATGAAAGCGCGTCCCCTATAGTGAACGGTTCAAGTGGTATGGGTACACGATGACCGACATACTACGGGCGCTCAAGCGCGGGCACTGGCCGTCGTTGGTCGGAGCCTGGCTCCATTTTGAAGTCAGTTTCATGACATGGTTGCTGATCGGCTCGCTTGGTGTGTCGATTGCGGAAGAGTTCGGGCTTTCGGCGACTCAAAAGGGATTGCTCGTGGCTTGCCCGTTATTGAGCGGGGCGCTCCTTCGTGTTTCGGTTGGATTCAGCAGCGACCGTCTTGGGGCTAAAGCGACGGGCCTGTACCTCCTGGCCTGCGAGACGGGCGCGCTATTGTGGGGCTGGTTGGGCGGGGGGAGTTTTCTTCAGCTGCTCGGCGTCGGCCTTCTGCTCGGCGTGGCGGGAGCGAGCTTTGCGGTGGCGCTTCCCATTGCAAGTCGGGCATATCCTCCGGCCCATCAAGGCTTGGCCATGGGGATTGCTGCGTCGGCGAACAGCGGGACCGTGCTCGCGATGTTTCTGGCACCGCGCATCGCGGAGTTTGTGGGCTGGCACGGAGTGTTCGGGGTGATGTTGGGGCCGGTCCTGGTGACAAGTCTCCTCTTTGCGCTACTTGTTCGCGGTGATGAAGAAGCTCTGCGACAAGTGCCGAGTCAAAACTGGTGGCAGGATTTGCGTAAGAGCCTGGGGAGGCCCTCGATGTACTGGCTTTGTTTCTTGTACAGCGTGACCTTCGGCGGGTTCGTAGGCATATGCAGTTTCCTTCCGATTTTCTTACATGATCAGTATGGGGTTGATCGTGTGATGGCTGGATCCATCACGGCATTGGGAGGGCTTCTCGGCAGCCTGATCAGGCCATTCGGGGGATACATTGCCGATCACATGGGAGGAATCCGTGTCCTGGCGGTCGTCTTGGTTTCCATTGCTGTATCCATCGTGGGAGTCGGCTGGTTGCCCCCGCTGACGTGGAGTGTTGGTTTTCTAATGATGGCACTCATCGCAATGGGATTTGGAAACGGGGTGGTCTTTCAAGTGGTCTCGGACAGGTTCGCCAAACAAATCGGTCTGGCCGCCGGCGTCATTGGAGCGGCGGGAGGAATCGGCGGGTTTTTCCTTCCGCTCGGCTTAGGGGGGCTTAAAGATCTAACCGGCACCTATGCGAGCGGGCTATGGCTGTTTGCTGCCGGTGCGGTTGGAGCGGCGGTCAGTACAGTCATTGTCCAGTCACGTTATAAGGCCGCCGGTGGTGGCTTGGATGAACACAGCCCGTTTTCCCGTTGAGAGGGAGCCAAAAAAAGCATGTTACATGTTCGATGTGAAATGATAGATTGGTCGTCTCTCAAATCGGATACCACAACCATCTGCCGTTGAATATGGCCATGCCGTTCGACAACATTGAAGACGCCATCCGAGACATCAAGAAGGGGAAATTCGTCATTCTGGTCGACGATGAGGATCGTGAGAATGAAGGAGATCTCGTCATCGCGGCCGAGAAGGTCACCCCGCAGGCCATCAACTTCATGGCCAAACACGCGCGCGGCCTGATTTGCCTCGCGCTCACCCCGGAGCGGGTCGAAGAGCTGCACCTTCCGCAGCAAGCCGTCGAGAATACTGCGACCTTCGGCACCGCCTTCACGGTGTCGATCGACGCGCGCAGAGACATCACCACCGGGATTTCCGCCGCAGATCGAGCCACCACGATACATGTCGCGATCGATCCGAAATCCAGGCCGACCGATCTGGCGCGCCCCGGCCACATTTTCCCATTAAAGGCTCAGAAGGGCGGGGTGTTGCGCCGTGCGGGACAGACCGAAGGGTCGGTCGATCTGGCGCGATTGGCCGGGCTTCAGCCTGCCGGAGTGATCTGCGAAATCATGAACGAAGACGGCACGATGGCGCGTGTCCCGGAATTAGCCAAGTTCGCCAGAACGCACAAGCTCAAAATGGTGACCGTAAAGGCGCTGATCGAACACCGCATGCGCCGTGAAACGTTCATCAAGCGCGTCGCGAACGCCAGGCTGCCGACAATCTTCGGCGAGTTCGAGGCCGTGGCATTCGAAAACGAAATCGATCATGTCACGCACATTGCACTCGTCAAGGGCCGCGTCGATAGCGGGACCCCGACGCTGGTGCGCGTCCATTCTGGCTGCCTCACGGCCGATGCGCTGGGATCGCTGCGGTGCGATTGTCGCGACCAGCTCCATGCCGCGATGGAAATTATTCAGAAAGACGGCCGTGGCGTGCTGCTCTATCTCAATCAAGAAGGGCGAGGGATCGGCCTGCTCAACAAGATCAAGGCCTACGGGCTTCAAGATAAGGGCAGCGATACGGTCGAAGCGAATCTGAAGCTCGGCTTCAAGGCCGATCTGCGGGATTACGGCGTCGGAGCACAGATTCTGGCCAATCTCGGCCTGCACCAGATCAAATTGATTACCAATAACCCGCGCAAGATTGTCGGGATCGAAGGCTATGGGTTGAAAGTCGTCGAGCGCGTGCCGATCGAGATCCAACCGCGTGAAGCGAATGTGAAGTACCTGCGCACGAAAAAAAATAAACTGGGACATATATTGAAGAAAGTGTGAGCAGGGCAACTGGGTGGTCCCTGTGCTCGCCGACCGCGCACAAACGACCGATCATATTTCTAGATCAAGGGCAGTGCTCGCTCGGGTCAATTGGCACGTTTCGGCGCGCCACGGGTGGGCGGGTGAGAAGGCCGCGCAGTTGGGGCTCTCCCAGTCGCCCTTGCAGGTTTTTGTGTCGTGCAGGTACGGAGAGTGTGGAGTAAGGAAGAAAAGATGAAACTTCGTAAAGGGTCGCACAACGCGACGGGGTTGAAGTTCGGGATCGTCGTCTCGAAGTTCAACAAGTTTGTCACCAGTAAGTTGCTGGGCAGCTGTGTCGAAGCGCTCACGAGACACGGTGTCGTGGCGGAGGATATCGAGGTCGTGCGCGTGCCCGGGGCGTTTGAAATACCGCTGGTGGCGCGGACCTTGGCGGGGACGAAACGGTTCGATGCGGTGATCTGTCTTGGCGCGGTCATTCGCGGCGATACGCCCCATTTTGATTACATCAGCGCGGAGGCCAGCCGTGGGATCGGGCAGGCGGCATTGGATGCGGATGTGCCGATCATCTTCGGGGTGCTGACGACCGATACGGTGGCGCAGGCCATCGACCGGGCGGAGCCGACGAAGCTCAATCGTGGTGGCGAGGCAGCCAAGTCAGCGATCGAAATGGCGACGGTCATGCGGATGATTCGTGGAGAGGTTGACAAGTTGGCAGGTGGCAAGCTGACAAGCACGAATGGCACTCGTCGGGCCGGAAGAAAGAGATGACGTATTGTTGTCAGACTCCTATCGTGCCAGCGTGTCAGTATGACGCTTGTCAGCGGTGTTGTTGTGGGTAGCCGCCATCAGTCTCGTGAGCGAGCGCTGCAAATCCTGTTTCAGTATGACATCCACAGCCAGCCAGGCGTCTGGCTCGACGAGTTCTGGAAGCAGTGCAAATCGACCGATGACGTGAAAGCCTTTGCGGAGCAGTTGGTGAATGGCGTATTGGACCATAAGAAAGACTTGGACGCGCTGATCGGCAAATACGCCACGAATTGGAAAGTCAGCCGGATGCAGATCGTCGATCGGAACATCCTGCGTCTCGGCGCCTATGAACTCTTGTGGCTGGACGAGGTGCCGGCCAAAGTCACGGTAAACGAAGCCATTGAGCTGGCGAAGGACTTCGGCGACGACGAGGCGGCTAAATTTGTGAACGGCATTTTGGACAAAGTGCTCACCACCGAGGCGAAGCTGGAATCGAAAAGACGTGAGGCGTCAGGCATAAAGGGCAGGCGTGAGGCGAAAGGATGATCGATCGGTATACCCGGCCCGGTATGAAAGCCATCTGGGATCTCAAGCATAAGTACGAGATCTGGCTTGAAGTCGAGCTGCAAGCCTGTGCGGCGTTCGAGCGTGCAGGCCAGGCGCCGCGCGGGACGGCAGCGAAGATTCGCAACAAGGCCAAGATCAACGTCGCTCGGATCGCTGAGATCGAAAAGGTCACCAAGCACGATGTGATCGCCTTCCTTGAGTCGCTCATGGATACGGTCGGACCGGAGCATCGGTTCCTGCACATGGGACTGACGTCATCCGATGTCGTCGATACTTCGCTGGCGATTCAAATGGCCGAGGCGCTGGATCTCATCCTCGAAGGTGTCGAAGCGTTTCGTGAGGTGCTGAAGCGGCAGGCGATCAGATTCAAGAAGCAGGTGATGGTGGGACGTTCGCACGGCATTCATGGTGAACCCATCTCGTTCGGGTTCAAGTTGGCCATCTGGTACGAGGAGATCGGCCGTCATCTAGCGCGGCTGCGCCAGGTGCGCGCGGAAATCGCCGTCGGGAAGCTGTCCGGCGCCATGGGCACCTTTGCGCACCAGGGGCCGGACATCGAAGAATATGTCTGCGCGAAACTCGGCTTGACGGTCGATCCGGTCTCCAATCAAGTGGTGCAGCGGGATCGCCATGCAGCCTATGCATCGGCCTTGGCATTGCTCGCGGCGACCATCGAAAAGATTGCCACGGAGATCCGGCATCTCCAGCGAACGGAGGTCCTGGAGGCTGAAGAGTATTTCTCGGAAGGTCAGAAGGGGTCGTCCGCGATGCCGCACAAGCGCAACCCCATCGTGTCGGAGAATCTGTGCGGTTTGGCGCGGCTCGTACGGGCCAACAGCCTTGCGGCCATGGAGAATGTGGCGCTTTGGCACGAGCGCGACATCAGTCACTCGTCGGTCGAGCGTGTCATCCTGCCGGACAGTACAATACTCGTCGATTACATGCTGGCCAAGGTGACGGATCTCATCAAGCATCTGATCGTCTATCCTGATCGCATGATGCAGAACCTTGAACTGACAGGCGGACTCGTCTATTCGCAGCGGCTGCTCCTGGCGTTGATCGAAAAAGGGGCGCAGCGCAAGGAATCATACGAGGCCGTCCAGCGCAACGCTATGGCATCCTGGAAGGGCGCCGGCCGGTTGGAGGAATTAGTCAGCAAGGATCCGTTTATTGCCAAGCACCTGAACAAACGCGAGATTGCCGCCTGTTTCAATCCGAAATACTATCTGCGGCATGTCGATCATATTTTTCGCAGAGTGTTTCGCAGCGGCGGACAATCCAGGCGGAAAGGAACCAGATGACCGCAGTTCGAGTCGGCCTCATGGGATTCGTAGGCTTGGTCGCACTATTGTGGGCGGCGATCGGTTTCGCGGCAGCCGATCGGGAGAAACTTCTCAGCGAGCCGGGTGTCTATGGCACTTTTGCCGCGTTCAGTTTGGAAGAGGAGTGGACCAAAGAGGAACAGCCGGCGCGGATTGCCTATCTCACGGCCATGAAGGGCGTGGTGGGACAGCATCGCCAGCAGATTGCCATCGATGTGTATCTCTTGCGCGGGCTTTCAGACCATGCGGATATTCTATTCCGCCTCCATTCGACCGAACTCCGCGACACACAGAAGTTCCTTGTCGATCTTCAGAACAGTCTGATGGGGAAACATTTGAAAGCTGCCGGCGTCATGCACGGCCTGACGAAGAAGGCCAATTACGTGCCGGGTTTTTCCGATCAGCTGAAAGCCGACCTCAAGGTGACGAGCGAGCCCGGTCCCAAGCCCTATGTGATCGTGATTCCAATCAGGAAGAGTGCGGACTGGTGGGGCCTCGAACAGGACAAGCGTGCCGCGATGATGAAGGAACATACCGAGGCGGCCGTGCCCTACCAAAAAACGGTCAAGCGGAAGCTCTACCATTCGACCGGTCTCGATGACATGGATTTTATTACCTATTTTGAAACGTCTAACCTGGAGGACTTCCACAGTTTGATTTTGTCGCTGGAACAGGTGAAAGAGTTTCAATACACCAGACGCTTCGGGCATCCGACGTTGCTCGGTACGGCGACGTCGTTGGATGAAATCATTGAAATTTTGGCGCAGTAATATCACCGACCACAAGAAAGAAACCACACCATGACAGCAGGCACGCTGCTTTACGAAGGCAAAGCCAAGAAAATCTTCACGACGGGAGATCCCGACCAGGTTTTGCAGTATTTCAAGGATGACGCCACGGCCTTCAACGCCCAGAAGCGAGGCACGATCGTCGAGAAAGGCATCGTCAATAATAAGGTGTCGGAACGGCTCTTCCGGATGTTGGAGCAAAATGGCGTACCGACGCATTTCGTCGAGCGGAAAAGTGATCGTGAGATGCTCACGAAGAAAGTCACGATCGTCCCGGTCGAAGTGGTCGTGCGGAACGTCATTGCCGGCAGCCTGGCGAAACGATTGGGACTGAAGGAAGGGGAGGCCATCCAGCCGGCCATCGTGGAGTGGTACTACAAGAACGACGCGCTGGGCGATCCGTTGATCGCGGATGAGCACGTTCGCTTGCTGAAGCTGGCGACACCGGAGCAAATGGCGGAGATCAAGCGGTTGGCATTGAAAGTGAACAGCCTTCTTCAGCCGTTCTTCGCCGAACGTAAAATGATCTTGGTTGACTTCAAACTGGAATTCGGCCTGCACGACGGCAAGCTGATCCTGGCCGATGAGATTTCGCCGGATACGTGCCGGTTCTGGGATCAGGCGACGAAGGAGTCGATGGACAAGGATCGGTTTAGAAAAGACTTGGGGAAAATAGAGGAAGCGTATCAAGAAGTATTGAAAAGAGTGTGCGGGTAAGCGGACGGTGGTGAGGGCTGCGGTGCCGGTTTCTGTGCTCGCGGAACGCGGCGGTGCTCCCTCCACGGGCGCAGTAGGATCAACACGGGTGACATCCCTGATCGAGGCACCCGCAAACTCTGAAGGAGCCTTTATCGGGCGGTGCTCGCTAGGGTCAGTGGCGCGTCTGGGCGCGCTAAGGGTGGGCGGGTGAGATAGCCGCGCAGTAGAAACCGATCACCGCATCCCTCATTTGGAAGCAGTAACCTTTCCTCACTGGGGAGTGGGGGAGGGAAAGGAAGAAATGCTGCGTGGGTTTTTGAATTACGGGTTAGTGGCGGCGGTGCTCGTATGGGCGGGTGTCGTTGCCATGATGGCATATCGGTTGGATGATTCACCATGGCGCTGGGCCTTCGCGGGCCTCGCGGTGGGCGGTGTTGCCACCGTCGTAGGCATTTTCAAAATTCGAAAGTACGTGGATAGGTTGAACAAGGCATCGGGAGAGCAGGGGAGCAAATCGTGAAGGCAAAGATTCATGTCACGTTGAAGCAGGGCATTCTGGATCCCCAGGGGAAGGCGATCGAGCATGCGCTCGACTCGCTCGGGTTCAAGAACGCTGCGAACGTGCGGGTCGGGAAGTACATGGAATTAGATATGAACGAGACGGACAAGGCGAAGGCCGAGGCTCAAGTGAGATCCATGTGTGAAAAGTTGTTGGCGAATACGATTATTGAAGAATATCGGTACGAGTTGACGTGAAGTATTTTGGAACAAGAGCGCGGGTCCTGTCACAGGCGGAGCCCGCCGTGCTCGTTCCCCCGCCCGGTGTAGGGACCCCGCTACGGGCGCTTGGTGAACGCCGCGTCCCGGCGCGGCTGGGTGGGCGGGTGAGAAGAGCGCCCTCCGCCAGTGCCACCCGCGCAACGATATTCGCTCAACTGCTTTTTGGGAGGGGGAAGAAGTGAAGATCGGTGTCCTGGTTTTCCCGGGCAGCAATTGTGACCAGGATTGTCAGCACGTCTTTCGGGACGTGCTGGGTCAATATGTGGAAATGATCTGGCACAAGGAGACCTTGTTGTCCGGGCTGGATGCGATTGTGATCCCTGGCGGGTTCTCGTATGGCGACTACTTGCGGACTGGCGCCATTGCCAGATTTTCGCCGGTCATGGGAGCGGTGAAAGAGTTTGCACAAAATGGCGGTCTGGTCATCGGCATCTGTAACGGGTTTCAGATTTTACTGGAAGCGGGGCTGTTGCCCGGCGCGATGTTGAGAAATCGGTCGCTGCATTTTGTCTGCAAGGATACCTATGTGCGGGTAGAGAATGCCGCGACACCGTTTACCAGTGCCTGCATGCCACGCCAGGTGCTGAAGATTCCGATTGCCCACGCAGAAGGAAATTACTACACCGATCCGGTGACGTTGGCCGGACTCCAGGCGAATGCTCAGGTGGTCTTTCGCTATTGCACGCCGGACGGCGAGGTGACACCGGAGGCCAATCCGAACGGTTCGCTCGATAATATCGCCGGCATTCGCAATGCCGAAGGCAATGTGTTGGGCATGATGCCGCATCCGGAGCGCTGCGCCGAGGAAATGTTGGGCAACGAAGACGGGCGGTTGATATTTGTGTCGATGTTGGAATTTTTGAAGAGGCAGCCGTTGAAGATGGTGGGAGCGTGACAGCCAAGGCCTGCGCTGCTCAAACACTCCGGCTCGACCGCACTAGGTTTCGCCCCGCTCGGCTTCAATAATGCGAGTCTGGGACATCTCGCCGAAGAGGCTCTGTCGAAATCACTTGCTCGGCGAGCATCGAGAGTTGCACGCGATTTGGTCAGTGCTGGTGAACGGCAAGAAAGGCTATGCGCGGCATCCGGAAACGTTGCGCTGGAAGGGCAAGTTGAGAGCGCTCTATAGCCGGCATGAAGCGCTGGTCAGTGAAATGGCCGTGCGAGGCTATCGGCATCGGAGCCCACTCCCGAAGAAACAGGCTTCTGGTGGTGCTCGCCAGGAGGTTTTCGTCGACACTCCGAGGAGGCAGCTCGAACTGTTGAGAAGCAAACATTGTCAGTGTGATGTCTAGGCCAGCATGAACACAAACACATCGATTATCACCAAAGACGTCATCGCGCAGCACAATCTGACCGACGATGAGTTCAAGAAGATCGTCGAGATTCTGGGGCGAGAGCCGAACATGACCGAGCTCGGCATGTTCTCCGTCATGTGGTCGGAGCATTGCTCGTACAAGAGCTCCCGCGTGCATCTGAAGAAGCTGCCGACGACGGGGCCGCGGGTAGTGCAGGGGCCCGGCGAGAATGCCGGGGCAGTGGATATCGGTGATGGGCTCTGTGTGGTCTTTAAGATGGAATCGCATAACCATCCGTCGTTCATCGAACCGTATCAAGGCGCGGCGACCGGTGTGGGCGGGATTCTTCGCGATGTCTTTACCATGGGGGCGCGGCCGATTGCCTTGCTGGATTCGCTCCGGTTTGGCGGACTCGATACGGCCAAGAATCGCCATCTCATGAAGGGTGTTGTGGCCGGCATAGCCGGATACGGCAATTGTATGGGTGTACCGACGGTCGGTGGCGAAGTGCGGTTCGACGATATCTATTCGCTCAATCCCCTCGTGAATGCATTTTGTCTGGGTATCGCGCACAAGGACAAAATTTTCCGTGGCACGGCCGCCGGTGTCGGCAATCCGGTCATCTATTTCGGCTCGAAGACGGGGCGAGACGGCATTCACGGAGCGACGATGGCCTCGGATGCCTTCGACGACCAATCGGAGCAGAAGCGGCCAACGGTTCAGGTCGGCGATCCCTTCCAGGAAAAGTTGTTGCTCGAAGCCTGTCTGGAATTGATGGCCGGCGATCTGCTGGTTGGCATTCAGGACATGGGAGCCGCCGGACTGACGAGCTCCTCCTGTGAAATGGCTTCGCGCGCCGGCAACGGCATTGAACTGGATCTGACTCATGTGCCACGCCGTGAGCCGGGTATGACGCCGTACGAGTTAATGTTGTCCGAGTCACAAGAACGCATGTTGATGGTGGCGAAGGCCGGCAAGGAAGTAGAGTGCATTAGGATCTGCAAGAAGTGGGATCTCGACGTGGCGGTCGTCGGCAAGGTTACGGGTGACGGGATTCTGCGGGTCATCGATCAAGGGAAAATGGTGGCTGAGATTCCGGCGAAATCGCTGGCCGACGACGGTCCACGGTACGAACGGCCCTACTCGCCGCCTGCCTATCTCGATATGCTGACGAACCTGAACTATGACGCTATTCCCGATGTGAAGGACGCGAATGCGGCATTGCTCTCGTTGTTGGAATCGCCAACGATTGCAAGCAAGCGCTGGGTGTATGAACAATACGACCATATGGTGCGGACGAACACGATGGTCAGGCCCGGATCGGACGCGGCAGTCGTCCGCATCAAGGGGACGAACAAAGCGGTGGCGATGACCGTGGATTGCAATAGCCGATACTGTCTGCTCCACCCTTATGAGGGAGCGAGATTAGCGGTGGTAGAGGCGGCGCGGAATCTCGTGTGCTCGGGAGCGGAACCGATCGGGTTAACCGACTGTTTGAATTTCGGTAACCCGGAGCGGCCGGATATCATGTGGCAGTTCGTGTTGGCGATCGAGGGCATGAAGGACGCCTGCGAACATTTCAAGATTCCGATCGTGAGTGGCAACGTGAGTTTCTACAATGAGACCAACGGGCTGTCGATCTATCCGACACCCATGCTCGGCATGGTTGGGCTGATCGAGCAGGCGGATCGAGCCATGACTCAGTGGTTTCGGAACGATGGAGATGTCATTCTATTGCTCGGCAAGACACGAGACGATCTGGGTGGGAGTGAATATCTGAAGGTCCTCCATTACCGGGAGCAAGGCTCACCGCCGTTCCTGAGCCTCGAGACGGAGAAGGCGCTGCAAGATTTTGTGCTGAATGTGATTCACGAGGGACTGGTACAATCTGCGCATGACTGTTCGGATGGTGGCCTGGCCGTGGCCTTGGCTGAATGCTGCGTATCCGCACCGGGCAAGAAGCGGGGTGCTGTGGTAAAATTGGGGCTCGATTCTCTGCGTCGCGATACCCTCTTGTTCGGTGAAAGTCAGTCGCGAATCATCCTTTCGGTCAAACCGGATGTGGCGGAGTCGGTCCTGAATCGATCATGGGATGCCGGGATTCCGGCAGGCAAGATCGGGACAGTTGGCGGGGACCGATTCGTTATCGATGTCGAGAAGGGCCAATGGAGCGAGGGCTGCCGCATCGATCTTCCTGTCGATGACGTCTCTGATCGGTGGGCCAATGCGATCGAACGACTGTTGAGTCACGAATAGCAAAGGTCATGCGCAAAGAACTTCCCATCGTCAGTCCGGACAAGTTCCACGACGAGTGCGCTGTCTTTGGCGTCTATGGGCACAAAGAAGCGGCGAATCTCGCTTATCTCGGTCTCTATGCATTACAGCATCGTGGTCAGGAAGCCTCCGGCATCGTGTCCGGAAACGGCGAGCACTTCAACGTGCACAAGGGTGTCGGGCTCGTGTCCGACATTTATGACAATCAGATCCTCAAGGACCTGACCGGTTCGATGGCGATCGGCCATAACCGGTACTCGACGGCCGGAGGCCAGGATCTCAAGAATGTCCAGCCCCTCACGGTCAACTTTGCGTTCGGCAACCTCGCGCTGGCGCACAACGGCAACCTCATCAATGCGCAGGTGCTCCGCAACGAACTCGAAGCGTACGGCGCCATTTTTCAATCGACGTCCGACAGCGAAGTCATCATTCACCTGATCGCCCACTCGCGTGCCGATACGCTGCTGGCACGCATTATTGACGCGCTCAGCCAAGTCCGCGGCGCCTTTTCCGTTGTGCTCCTCACGGATGATGGCATCATCGCCGCACGCGATCCGTACGGGTTCAGGCCCTTGTCGCTTGGACGGCTGCGGGATTCCTATCTGGTGGCTTCGGAGACGTGTGCGTTCGATTTGTTGGATGCCGAGGTCGTGCGCGAAATCGAGCCAGGTGAACTCGTTGTGCTCAACGAGAAGGGTGTGACGAGCTATAAGCCGTTTGCGCCGGTGCAGCCGGCCATGTGCATCTTTGAGTACGTGTACTTTGCCAGGCCTGACAGCAAGATCTTCGGGGCGAATGCCGTATACGCCACGCGTAAAGCACTGGGACGGCAGCTGGCTCAGGAGTCCTGGGTGCCGGCCGACATCGTCATTCCGGTTCCCGATTCGGGCGTTCCGGCGGCACTGGGATATGCCCAGGGCGGCGGGATTCCCTTCGAAACCGGTTTGATCAGAAACCATTACGTCGGGCGCACATTCATCGAGCCGGAACAGTCGATCCGTCACTTCGGCGTGAAGGTCAAGCTGAATGCCGTGCCAGAGGTGTTGGACGGCAAGCGGGTGGTCGTTGTCGATGATTCGCTGGTCCGTGGAACGACCAGCCGAAAAATTGTGAAGATGATTCGCCAGGCCGGCGCCAAGGAAGTGCATGTGCGGATCAGTTCTCCGCCGATCATTTCACCCTGCTTTTACGGGATTGATACGCCGACAAAAAAAGAGCTGATTGCCTCCAGCCACTCTACGGAAGAGATTCGCAAGTACATCACGGCGGACAGCTTGGCGTATTTGAGCCTCGACGGCATGTTGAAATCCGCCCCCGGCGCTCCCGATCATTATTGTAATGCCTGTTTCACGGAGCGGTATCCCATTTCCTTTACCAGGGCAGAAGAATTCCAGCTTGGCCTGTTCGAGCGGCCAACGTAAATTCTCCTTGGTCGTCCTCCCGTCGACATTCTCTACCTTGCCCCTCATTGCCGCCGTTGCCCTCAAAAAAAACTGCATGGTAGGATAGCGAGAGAAAGTTCTTCATTTCAGGACTTATTCTCCGCACTCTTCAAGAATGGAGGCCTTCATGAAACGTCTCGTTATCATACT
This sequence comes from uncultured Nitrospira sp., assembly GCA_946479785.1. Next base: position 7,932 of record CAMLHQ010000057.1, on the reverse strand, counting down.
TGGTGCTCTAGTGTTTCCCGTGTTTGCCGCCCATCTGCTGTTTGCGGCAGGGTTCTTTAAGGTCGGCGAGAAAGCTCCCCCCTTCGCCTTGAATGCCATTACGGGCGAAGCGGTGTCGTTGGATGCCTATAAAGGAAAGGTGGTCGTGCTCGGGCTCTTTCACATTTGCGATCCCTGCATGATGCAGGGGACCAATCTCCAAAAAGTGTTCGAGGCGACGCAAGGCAAAAACGTGGCGGTGATCGGCGTCAACTCATCCGGCAATTCCAAGAAAGACGTCGGTGAGTTTCTATCCGCGTTTCCAGTGAGAGTGACCTATCCCTACCTGTTAGACCCGGCAAAAGTCACCGACAAGCTGTATGGCGGTGGAAAATTCATTCCGAACGTCTACGTGATCGATCAGCAGGGCGTGATTCGGTGGCAGCGCGTGGGGAATATGGAACTGGCCGGGGCTGATGTGATTGTGGCAGAAGTGGAAAAATTGTTGGCAGGCGGAAGTAGCAAGATGTGAGGAGCGCGACGGTCGGGACTCTCTCTGCTCGCGGACCGCTGCACACCAGACTCGATCGAATTGTCAAATTAAGGGAGGTGCTCGGTCAGGCGCGCAGGTCAAGAGTTCCCAGCCATCGCGCTTGGGAAAGGCCTACTTGGTTCGAGGATGAGAGTAGAAAAGGAAACGTTATGGATGAAATAGAAGAGGGGAAGCAAAAGTTTTTGGAAGTGGTAAAGGGGCTTGATCCGGCGGTCCAGGTGGTCATTCCTGTCACGGCGTCGAACAGCATGTTTCTGATTTCCCTCACTAAAGGGCCGAATCGTAAATTCATCACGGTGCAGGAAGACGACATTATCGATCTTCCCAACGAAGCCGATATCCTGACGAAAGTCACCAAGACGGTCAAAGATGCCGTCGCAGCTCTTTCATGAAACAGCTTCTTCCCGGTATCTGGCAATGGTCCTGGTTCTCCGAAGAGAAGCAGCTCGACTTTAACGGGTTGTTTCTCAACGTGGGCGAACACAAGATCGTGATTGATCCTCCTCCCCTGACGGCGGAGGCCAGTACTTTCATACGGCGCCAGGGCCAGCTCGACTACATTATCGTGACCAATCGCGACCATGCACGCGATGCGTCGGCTTGTCAGGTGGACTTTCGCTGCCAGTTGCAAGTGCCTGAATCCGACGCGCCTCAAATGGATCTCAAAGTCACCAGAACATTTAAGGACGGCGAACTGCTGCCCGGCGGCATTTGGGTCATTCACCTGAAGGATCAGAAATCTCCGGGCGAGTCGGCTTTGTTTCTTCAGCAGGGCAAGGGCATTCTCATCGTCGGTGACGCATTGATCGGTAAGCCGGCCGGCTCGCTTAGTCTCCTGCCGGCGGAAAAATATGCCGATGCGGCGAAGGCGAAGGAAGGACTGCGCCGTTTGCTCAAATATAACTTTGATGCCATTCTCGTCGGCGACGGGACATCGATTCTCTCCGGCGCCAAGCAGGCGGTGGAGAAAACTCTCGCTTAGTCACACACGATGTCGCTCAAGAACGGCTTGTCCGAAGAACTGAATCGCCAGGGGAACGAACATTTCGGCCGCGGCCACTACACCGAGGCGTATACGTGCTATGCCAAGGCTCTTGAATGCGATCGTCTGACTGGCGACCAGCGGGCTCTGGCGGCCACGCTTGGGAATCTCGGGAATATTTGTGCGGTGAGCGGACGCCGCGAGGCGGCGCATACCTACTATCAGGAAGTCTTGGAACTCCAGAAGATTTTCGGTGATGAGAAGGGGATCGGCACGACGCTGGCCAATTTGGGAAATCTCCGTGCGGATGCCGGTGAATGGGATCGGGCCAGGGCCTATTATTTGGAGGCACTCGATCTGATGACGAAAACGGGTGACGAGGCAGCCAAAGCCGTCTTGTTTTCTGATCTGGGGCTCATCGCGCGGGAAACCATGCAGTTCAACGATGCGATCGACTACTACGAGAAGTCTTTGGTCTTAATGCGTCGGCTCGGCAATGACGGCGGCGTCGCGGATGCCTGGCGGATGATGGCGCGGACGTTCCTGATGCAACGCCGTTTTGACGATGCGGTGGCCTGCTGCCAAACCAGCCAGTCGGTCGCCGAACGGTCGCGCGACGAGTTACGCGCGGGCGGGGCCCGGTACGTCCTGGCCGATTGCTACGAGGCGATGGGCCGCTTGGAAGAAGCTGCCCAACTCCTGGAGCGGGTCGTGGACATGGACCGCCGGTATCAATTGCCCAAGCTCGAAGAAAATACCAAACGGTTGCACTGCCTCCGTGAGCGGTTATCGGCTACGTCAGGCGGGGCCGCATGAGGGGGTCTCACGAATGAGTGAAGCGAGAACACCGCAGTGGACAGAGGCGCGGAGCACGCTATCCAAAGCCTTTCCGCAACTCTATGAGCTTGAACCGGGCGGGCCTCTCGCGCTCGAACTTGGTCACGACGGCTGGCTGTTGGAAATTAAGCCGGAAGGCAAGGTGATCTGTCAGTATGGCGTGGCGTTGGATGACGTGATGAGTTTAATGTCCGAGGGGACGCCGGAAGATTTGGGTACGGACGAGATCGCCAAACAGGCGAAGTACTTTATTCAGCCGGCCGTCTCGAAATTCCGCCCGCTGCTGCTCCAATCTGGATTTTCCGAACACACCGAAATGAACGAGGAGTATGTCGCTGTGGCGTTCGAGCGCGCAGTCGATTTGCAGAACCTGTCGAAAGTGCAGGACCTGATGCGCTGGTGTTGCCGGCAAATCGGCGGGGTTGTATGAGACAACCGATCAAGACCTTTGAGCAGTTTCGTGACGCGCTCTCGGCCTACCGCCTGCCGCGCGTGATCCTGACGGCGTTGGAACTCAACTTGTTCACCGTAGTTGGGAAACGCATGTGGATGTTGCCGGATCTGGCACGCGAACTGAAAGTCAGCGAGCGGGGGCTTTCAATTCTCTGTCGCAACCTCGCCACGGCCGGTTTGTTGCGCAAGAAAGGAAACCAATACCGCAACAGCCGCCTCTCGGCGACGGCGCTGAATGCCGACGATCCGGCCTATCGCGGGAGTTATCTGGACCTCATCACCAATCACTGGACGGATTGGCTCCGCCTTATGGAATCGGTCCGCTCCGGAGAACCGCTGCATAAAGACGAGCCAGAGGAGCCGGATTATCGCCGCAACTTCACGTGGGCGATGCACCATCGCACTCTGGAGACGGCGCCGATGATTGCTGCGCAGCTTCCGCTCAAGGGTGCCAAGACGTTACTGGATCTTGGGGGAGGGCCGGGAACCTATGCCATGGCATTTTTGGCGAGAAATCCCCGACTGCATGCGACGGTCTGCGACCGTCCCGCCGCATTGGAAGTCGCCAAGGAAATCGCGGCCACGCACAAGGCGGGCGCCAGGTTGTCCTATCTGCCGTTGGATTTGTTGAAGGAAGACATCGTAGGCACCTTCGATGTGATCTGGTATTCCAATGTGCTGCACATTTACTCGCCGATAGAAAATCGGGATGTGTTTCGTCGTGCCAAAGCTGCGTTGGCTCCCGGCGGCAGACTCATCATTCAGGATGCGTTCTTGCATGATCGCGAGGGACTCTTTCCCGAAGAGGCGAACCTGTTCGCTCTCTCCATGCTGCTCTTTACAGAAACGGGCAACACCTATTCCGTGGCCGAAACGACAGCCTGGTTGAAAGAAGCAGGATTTGGTTCGATTAAGCTGCTGAAGATGAAGAAGGGGATGGAGGATTGGGAGGGTGGGATCCTGGAGGCCGCAATCCCTGCAGGGCACTCCAGAAGGCGCGGCCCCCGAAGACGACGAGCAAGAGGTTCAAGGTCCCGCTGATTCCGCTGAGCGCTAGCATCGTATCTGTCCCTCCTTTCCCGCCGAGAATGCTGATCACCGTGGCCAGGTCCAACGCCAATCCGATCGTGCCGTAGACGACGCAAGCCATGGCTGCCCATGTCCATCCCATCCAGACAGCACTGCCGAGAGCCAATGGTAACATCATGAGAAAGAGTCCCCAACCGATTTGAGCTGCTGTGGGCAGGTCGGGTGAGAAAGCTCCGAGAATTGTGGCAAGGCCGACGGCGCTGAGTGCGGCAAGAAGGAAAAGCAGTGGTCCTTGATGGTGCATGTGCGAATCATACCGATAGCAGGGTAAGCGGGCAACCGGTTCTCTGAGTCCAACTCATCGATGCCAGACTTATCTCCGAAGAAACCTCAAAATTGTCTCTTGCTATACGACGGCCAATGCCGGCTCTGTGTGACGGCGAAGCGCGGGCTCGAACAGTTGGGAACTGAGCGCCCCGCCAGTGAAGTACGGATGATTCCGTATCAGAGTGAGGAGGCCAAGCAAGTCTTAGGCACTCGGTATCGCTCAGGCCGACCTGACGTCGCTTTTCTCGTATATCCAGACGGCAAGGTTGCCACGGGGCTGGATGCCTTTCTCCCCCTTCTGCCCGGACTGAAGGGGGGACGGGTGTTTGCCAGGCTGTTTGCGCTCCCTTTGGTTAAGCCGCTTGGCTACATCCTGTATCGGCTGATTGCACGGTACCGGTACAGTCTGTTTGGTACGATTCCGCTTGAAAAGTCTGATTGACCTGCTGCTAGTCCAAAGCCTCCTTTCACTACCCTACTTAATCTCTCATGACCACCCCCTTTTGGGGGATTCTCTCCCCACAGTGGGGAATTTTCAGAGCCGGGTATTACTGCGATAGTTTGCCCCTAACCAAAGGGGAAACCGCAAATGAACATGACTTCGCGGCTGTCCAGCGTTAGAGGGCTAGCGACCTGTGTCTTGGTCTGCGCGACCGTGAATTTCCCGGCTGCGGCGTGGAGTACGGAGCCGGCATCCGGTGTATCGGAGAAACCCAGAATGGTTGTGGCGGCTGGATTCGGCTTTCAGGATGCCGATTCCTCATCGATCACCGTTAAGACCTACGATGCTCAGTCCGGTGAAGTCCTCTCAGCAGACACATACGAACTCGATATCAAAGATGATGGGCCACCTTCCAGCCATCCGCGCACGCGCATCTTTGCGGGAGGCGTCGGTGTCGGCAAGGATGGTCTCTCGGAGTTCACCCTTCGCGTGTATGATGCCGCCAACGGCCGGTTCCTGTGGGAGGGCCGTCTCAATTTGAATGTCGGCAATAATCCCGAGGTAGCAGCCTATGGCGTCGTAACTCAGGTGCAACCTCGAGCCGCTGTGACCAGGATTGCAAACCAGACCAAAGCGGCCGGCCAGCCCTATTTCGTCCTGCGGGCCGTCAATCCTGAAACGGGACAGCTAGTATGGGCCCATGAATTTTCCACTGAAGCAGCGCCAGTGCGAGTAGAACGCGTGAACCGGAGCATTGTCGGAATGACGGGAGCCGCCCCGCGCGATATCGATTTCCGGATCAAGATGCCGGATAAAGCGGGCCGTGGGCTGTTGTGGGAAGATAAAATCGTTCCAGGCGCCGAAAGCGAGGCGTCTGCGCCGGAACGGTCAGATGACACCGCAGGCATGTTACCGGGCTGGCATCAACGTTCGATCGAGAGGATGAAGAAAGACGCCATTTGAATCGATCCTGACCTAGCCCTTCCTTCGCTCATGCTGCAGCTGTTCCATCCAACGCGACTGAAACTGATCGTATGACAACGACAGCTCAGATTGCATCGCCGCCGTCAAAGTCTGTTTTTTCTTGAGCCGGGCCAGCAACTGCTGCACTTCATGCATGCCGTATCGATTGATCATGTAGTGGGCCGCCGAATTGGCTTCGAGATACGCCATCGACGCGGTATCACCCGAAAGTCCTCCCCAGCCGCTCTCTAATGCCGTCAGTGGAATCACCGGCACTCCTTGCTGATCCAGTTGTTCCACATCAGACCAATGATCGCTTGAGAGTTGCATGGCCAACCCTTCGTTGAGCCAGGTCGGCAGGGCGCTGTTGTTGATCCCCTGCTGATCGTGCAGCAGCGCATGGACGAACTCGTGTCGCAACACCCGCTTCAGCCAAATGCGGTCCGTTAAGGCGCCCTGCGTGGGGATCTGGATGCGGCCCAGCACAGGATCGAACAAGCCATCGGCCCAGGCTGGGCTTCCAATGGCGCTTTGAAATGTGTCTTTTGCACGCAGAACGACCACAATGGGTTTAGAAGGAAAGTGACCAAATTTCTGACCGATTTCCCGGTAGGCTTCCTCCAGAATATCCAGGACCACCGTCCAAGTATCTTGATCGGTATCTCCGTCGTACTTGACCGTGAAGTGGGCGCCGTCGCGGCTGTTTAGTCGGCTTTCAGTCTGTTCCGTGCGACGCACCTTTGCCGTCACCGTACGGAGATACGATTGCATGGATGGATCGTTTCCCGCGCGGTCGGCGGCCTGATCCAGGTGGCGGGCTGCTTCGCTGAGTCGGTCCCGCTCTTGGAGGAGGTCGGCCAGGGCTAAATGAGGGAAGGGTTCGTTGGGCGCCAGCGTGATCAACCGCTCCAGGAAATCCTGGGTCATCGCCGGGTCGCGCTGTTCCCAGTAGGCATGCGCCAGATTCATCTGAATGACGGGATTCTTCGCATCGAGGGAAGCGGCTTTTTTAAAGGCCTTGATTGAACTCTTGGTTCCTTCATGCTTTTCCTGTTCGATGCCAAGATTATTCCAGAGGATGGCTAGATAGGTCCGAGGCTGCGAATCCGCCAGCATGCCGGCCGGCAGGCCGACAAGCTTGGTTTCGGCTTCTGTGAGATTGCCTTTATCAATCTCGTCGCGAATGGCCTCCAAGATCTCGTGATATTTTGTGTCCGGCATTCCGCCCGGATCGATCACCCGCAACTGTTTCGGAGCCGGTTCTTGAAATGCATCCCTAAGCGATTCGGGAGCCGTTTCAATGAAGGGCGATTCCTGTTCGGTCTGCACCGGTACAGGAGTATGCACGTTTGCCGGCTTCAGCAAGGTCTCGTACACGATGAACAGACCCAGCACGCCTGCAATCGGATAGAGGACGTTTGAAATGTTTCGGCGGTACATCGAGGCGGACCTTTCTCTCTGCCGTCAGTGTAGCACCCGACCCTGGCAAGCCAAAGAAAAGTAAGGAAATCTACCGGAGTTTCCATTCCCAGCAGCCGCGAGTCCCTCGTTGAGGAGGGGCGGGGCCTATGATACGATCCGCTCTTAATGTGGCGCTCGTTAGAGCCCAAACCCCTCGGGCAGTTTCAGCAATGGTTGGACCGCCTCGCGCGCCCAATCGAGTTTGCCAGCCGTGACGCATTCGCGCATCTGCCCACCGTCAAGAATCTCAGCAGCTTCGTCTCGTCGCAAGTGATGCAGGCGCTTTCCGACCGAGCGTATCCGAGATCGGTTGAGGCGGCGTTGCTCAAACTTCGCGCGTTGTTCGTGGATGATCAGCAGCGATTGACGACCGTCGAGCAACAACGCCGGTTGCGTGAAGCGGCGGCTATTCTTGGAACGTTGCGCGAGGCCGCGCAGGACGATGCCTGGCAGGAGCCGGAACGGCCGGAGGCTCCGTCGCAGAAGGTCCCGGCGCGTGACCTGTGGAATTTGCCGATCCGCTTTGCGAAAGGCGTCGGTCCGAAACGCAGCTCGGTCTTACAGCGGTTGAGGATCGAGACGGTCGAAGATGCGCTCTGGACCGTGCCCTGGCGCTATGAAGACCGCTCGGTCATGACGCCGATTGGCGATCTGGTTCCCGGGATGGTGACGTCGATTTGTGGCGCCATCGTGAAGAGCGAAGCCAAACGGACAAGAAACCGGCGCTTTACGGTTTTGGAAATCGGCCTCGAAGACCAGACTGGACGCATGCAGGCGGTGTTCTTTAACCAGCCTTATTTGGAGCAAGTGTTCGCCGTGGGGAAGACGGTCATGATGAGCGGGCGCGTGATTGCTGGTCGGCAGGGCTGGATGGTTCCACGAATGGATGTCGCGCAGTATGAGGTC
>CAMLHQ010000056.1 GCA_946479785.1 uncultured Nitrospira sp. | reverse complement strand
CCCCGTTCGAGTTTTGCTTCGACGACCGCCCCTTTGGCCAATTGGTGTGGATCCGCTTTCAACTCCAACACTTCCGCCTGTAGTAGGATCATCTCGAGGAGTTGGTCAAGGCCGGTCTTTTGTTTAGCCGACACTTCGACCATGATCGTGTCGCCGCCCCAGGCTTCGGAGATCAATCCGTGCTCAGAGAGGGCATTACGCACGCGGTCCGGATTGGCACCGGGCTTGTCAATCTTGTTCATCGCTACGATCAATGGCACGCCGGCGGCTTTCGCGTGATGGATGGCTTCAACCGTCTGCGGCATGACGCCGTCGTCTGCCGCGACGACAAGGATCACGATATCAGTGACTTTGGCGCCGCGGGCGCGCATAGCCGTGAACGCCTCATGCCCCGGCGTATCAAGGAACGTCACCTGTTTGCCGCGAACTGTGACCGTGTAGGCGCCGATGTGTTGCGTGATGCCGCCCGCTTCGCCCTCCGCCACCTTGGTTTCACGAATCGCATCGAGCAACGACGTTTTCCCGTGGTCAACGTGGCCCATGATGGTCACGACCGGTGGGCGGGCCTCCGGTCGGGCTTCGCCCTCGACCTGAATGATATCTTCTAACAATTGTTCACCAGCCCTCTCGACCGAGACTTCGATCTTGACGCCGGTCTCTTCCGCGATCATCGAGGCCGCCTCGACGTGCATCGGCTGGTTAAAGGTCAGCATCTGTCCCATGTCCATCAGCTTGCGCACAATATCGGCGGGTCGCTGTCCGATTGATTCGGCGAATTCTTTCACGGTCATGCCAGGCGTAAGCTTCACGCTCTTCTTGCGCGGCTTGGTGATCTCCGCCGGCGTGCTGTGATGGACGTGCTTGCTGCGATCATCCCGACGTTGGACGGGAATCGCGCGAAGATCTTGCCAGCGCGCGGCGTCTTCGCGCACGCGCACCTCGTCTTCTTCGCGAGAACGGCCCGGCTTACGGATTTTCTTGAGTTTGTCTTTAAGGCCTTCCGCCTGGAGTTCTTCGACCGCTTTCTTCTTGCCGGAGAGTACATCGGAGCTCGGTGCGACGGCGGGCTTGGCGGCCACAGACGGCTCCGACGTTCCCGCGGTCGGCTGAGCCAAGGTCACGCCGTGAGGATGTGCTTCTGCGTGATGGACGATCAGACTCTCAAGCGGCGGATGTGCGGTTGACAACGCAGAAGGTGCCGTTTCCATCGCATGCGCGGCAAGCGGTTCGGATCCGAGCGGCGCCAGTTCCTCGGATTGCGCCTCGTCGGTCCGCTTCCGCTTGATCAGGATACGACGTTTGTCTGGTTTGGATTCTTCCGCTGGGGCCGCATGTGCACCAGCGCCTTTGACGCCGGCTTGGTGATGCGCTCCTCCATCAGCATCTTTATGCCGATCTGTGCGTCCGGAGTCGCTCTCACCGACTTTCGTGGTGGCCTTGACCGTCGTCTTATGTTTGGGACCGAGTTTTTCCAGAGCTTTTTGAACCGCATCCGGCTCCAAGGCGCTGCTGTGGGAAGCGACGGTAATGCCCAACCGCTTGAGTTCCGGAATTAGATCCCGGTTCTCCATCCCCAGCTGTTTGGCCAATTCATACACACGCATAGAGGCGTTATCCCTCCGACTCGGCTTGGGCTTTCTCCTGTTGACGGGCCTCTTCCTGTTGCCGTTGCGCTTCAGTTTCTTCGGCGAGCGCCGCTTTGATTTCCTTATCTCGCTCCGCCTTTTCCTTTTCGTATTCGGTGGCGCTGATGATGTCGATCTTCCAGCCGGTCAGGCGGGCGGCAAGCCGCACGTTCTGCCCGTTCTTGCCGATGGCTAACGACAATTGTGAATCCGCGACGACCACCAGCGCGGATTTCTTTTCTTCGTCGACCCCGACCTTTTCGATCGTCGCAGGGTTCAACGCTTCCGCGATGAAGACCCGTGGGTCGGACGTCCAGGTGATGATGTCAATCTTCTCACCACGCAGTTCCCGCACCACTGCCTGCACGCGCGAACCCTTGATGCCGACGCAAGCTCCGACCGGATCGACGGCTTTTTCGCGCGACGTGACGGCAATCTTGGTACGGTCGCCCGGTTCCCGTACCACAGCCTTGATCTCGACGATCTTTTCCATCACCTCCGGCACTTCCAATTCGAACAGTTTCGAAACGAACTGTGGATGACTCCGCGTGAGGATAACCTGCACATCTTTCGGCGTCCGGCGCACTTCCAACAACATGGCCTTGACCCGATCGCCGCGGCGGTAGGTTTCGCGGGGAATCTGTTCCTGAATAGGGAGAATCGCTTCGGTCTTGCCTAAATCCACAAGATAGTTGCGGCGTTCCATCCCGAGGATGATGCCGTTGACCAAATCACCTTGCCTCGTGGAGTATTCTTTTTGGACTGCTTCCCATTCCGCTTCGCGGACCTTTTGAAAGATGACCTGTTTTGCCGTCTGAGCCGCGATACGCCCCAACTCATCCATTTCGATCAGCGAGCCGATCTCATCGCCAATTTCCGCTTCACTGTCATAGGCCCGGGCTTCTTTGAGGGAGATTTCCGCTTTCGGATTGGTGACGGCGTCAACGATGACTTTCTTCGAGACAACGGAAATCTCGCCGGTCTTCGGATCGATCTCGACTTGAATGTTCTCCGCCTGTCCAAAGCGCTTTTTGGCGGCGGTCTGCAAGGCCGCTTCGATGGCCCCGATCACTTTGCTTTTGTCGATCCCTTTTTGGCGACCGATCTCGTCGATGACGGAAATTAATTCTCGGTTCATGATTCGCTCTCCACTCTGAAGCCGTCGATGCTTACCATTTCACTGCCTGTTTGGCCTCGGCGATAACCTTACGCTCAAGCGTCACAGTCCGCGGCGGCGGAGGCTCGCTTACCACGAGCGTCACGGTTTGGTCCGCCACGTCGGTCAATGTTCCCACCAGACGCCACTGTCCGGCAAGGGGTTCCCTGAGCTTCAGGCTGACCCGCTTTCCGACCGCCCGGTGATAGTCCTGAATCCGTTTGAAGGGCCGATCCAGACCCGGCGAGGAAACTTCAAGCGTGTAGGCGTGAGGAAAAGGGTCGGCCACGTCTAGCGCCGGACCGAGCGCCTTATGTGCGCGCTCGCAATCATCCACTGTCACACCGTCCGGCTTGTCGATGAAGACTCGCACTAGCGAACGGGATCCTTGACCTAGGCAGACAACATCTACCAATTCCAGGCCTAATGTCCAGAGGATGGGCGACACTGCCTCGCTGATACGGTCGACGACCGGTCGGGACTCCTTCACCGACTCCCCTTGCCCCGTTTCTCTGGCTGCTTCGTTCACGAGATCAAACAAAAAAGTGGGCCTGAGCCCACTTTCACAGAGGTCGCACCATAGCATGTCACCCAAGTCAAAGCAAGGGGCGGGCTACACAGTTCGTCCGACAAACCGCTTGGCCAGTCTTTGTGTGATTGGGCCGGGTTTGCCTTCGCCGATCAGCTTCCCATCAATCCGGACAACGCCCAGAATTTCGACAGTGGTACCGGTCAGAAAGACCTCAGCTGCCCCGTACAGATCTGCTAAAGAGCAGTACCGCTCCTCTACGTGAAGTCCCTCTTGCCTCGCCATCTGGAGCACCACCGCTCTAGTCACCCCCGAAAGGATCCGCGGGCCTTCCGGCGCTGTAATCACCGCACCATCTCGCACCACCATCACATTGCTTACCGCGCCTTCGGTAACCTGCTCGTCCTTGATCAGGATGGTCTCGAACATCCGGGCTTGCTTCGCCTGCTGTCGTGCGAGCACGTTGGCCAACAGATTTACGCTTTTGATGTCACAACGGCCCCAGCGAATGTCCTCCATCGTCATCGCCTCCACACCAGCCGCATGCACCGATGCACTTAACGGCCGAAGCTCCCGGACGGTCATCACGACGGTCGGCGAAAGGTCCGGGGGATAGGCGTGGTCACGGGGCGCGACACCTCTCGTGATCTGCACATAGACTTTGGCCTCCGGAAATGCAGCCTGCTGAATCGCTTCACGAATGTGGTTGGCCCACTGCTCAGGGGAATAGGGCTGTCGCAGATCAAGTGCCTGAGCGCTACGGTTCAACCGTGCGAGATGCGCCTCCAGCTCAAACAGACGGCCCTCATAGGTGCGGATGACTTCGTAGATACCATCGCCGAATTGGAACCCGCGGTCTTCAATTGATACCGTTGCATCGGCCAGCGGGAGAAACCGTCCGTTGACGAACGCGATGTCCGGCACAATCAAGCACTCCTGGTCATTGACGAATTGGACACTGTCACCTGAAAGACACGCCGGTCCTCAGCGGTAAACTTCCATCCCATGCGCTTTTCGAAGAGAACTCGGTAATTGCCGGGTTTCATCGCTTTGAATTCGAACGTCCGACGCCCGTTATCGACAGCATTATTGCCCGCTATACGCAGATAGTCGTCAGCCAGCAAGGCCAATCCGGTGGGATCGTAAGTCGGGACCCAGAGTTCGCCTCTCGTCCGGTCTTCCCACAAATGGATTTGAATAGGCTGACCAATCGCAGCTTCAATCACCTTGGCATCGTCGTGCGGTATGGCGTTTCCATCCATCATGCTCATCCATTCGTTCTCGAAATTGCCGCCTCGCTGAAACCGGCCTGTTCTATATTTTCCGCCGAGGGCCGACGAAAATTTCACCGCCCTCGACTCGAACGTCGTAGCTGCCGACACAATAGCCTCCTCCGTCCGTTCCCTGTCCATTCCTGATATCGAACGCCAAATCGTGCCAGGGGCAGGACACGATGAACCCTTTAACCCTGCCTTCGCTCAAAGGACCGCCTTCATGAGGACAGAGGTTATGGATAGCGAAATATGTTCCGTCAACGTTAAACAGCGCGATAGCGCGATTGTTCAACGTGATCACCTTCGATTGTCCGGGCGGCACGTCCTCGACTTTGGCGACAACGTGGAAACCTTCGAGTGCCACGCGTTTCCTTTCTCTTGCACTTCTCTTAATTTTAAATGTGTCGTGACGTCGTCACTCACATGCGAAGCGTATATTTCAATTCGCCTCCGACCGCCAGTCCCTGCCGTTGTATAAAACCCGCTTGGGTCTGGATCAAATATCGAACGGCTTCAGACAGGGAGCCGTGCCAGGGACAAGTCTCCTCTCTGCAGGGTGGAATATTCTCCGCCATCGAGACGATATGGCGACTCTCGTCGACCCAAATCATGTCGACAGGGAAACGATATTCCTTGGTCGTCACCCTATGAGGTCCGGTTGCTTCGAAGATATAAATCATTCCGCCGTTCGAGGGCAATGCCTCTTGAAAGGCCAATCCAAAGAGGAGCTTCTCGGGGGTATCGGCCACCTCCACTTCGATCTCGGTCCCGTTCGGGAAGGTGACGATAATGCTCTTAGCATCGTCCCGCTGCACCAGAAACATCGAGACACTCATCAACAACACGGCGAGCAGGATCATCATGATGATCCGCTTCTTTTTTGATTCTCGTACGCCCGATTGACCGGTTGTCATGGGGAATCTTTCTCGGTCATCACGCAGAGCAATCTGGGCCCAAAGGCCCATAATATCAGGGGATCTAGGCCTTCTGCACCGACCCCATTCTGTTGACTTGGAAAAGAGCGACAGACTAGAATGACCCTCTGTTGCGTCATGCACTATGTCGTGGCGTCACAATCTTGTCAACCTGGTTTGTGTCAATTGTAGTGAGAAGGAGGCGAGGGTCATGGCACTGCTGATTACCGATGAATGTATCTCCTGTGGGGCCTGCCTACCCGAATGTCCAAACGAGGCGATCTTCGAGACCCGCAGCGATGCGGAGACGAAGGGGAACCATGTGGGCGACGGCCAAGGAGTGGGCGACAACATTTATGTGATTACCCACGATCGCTGCACTGAGTGCGTTGGCCACTTTGACGAACCGCAGTGCTCGGCTGTTTGCCCGGTCGATAATTGTTGTATTTCCGATCCGGCTTATCCGGAGACGACTGATGTTTTACTGGAGAAGGCAAAGAAGCTCAATCCGGACAAGAATATCGATGCGGCGAAGGTCTGGAGCGGCGTTCGTAATTAATTCGATAGTCATCTGAATACCTGCCAAGGGCTCTGCTTCGTTCCAAGAAGCAGGGCCCTTGCATTTTGGTGAGTTCTTGAAACCCCAGGCGCTAATTGAGCCTTTTTATAGCTTTCTGCGTCACCGCGCAGTAGAATCTCTTATGTAGTGCCCTGCTACTATCCGGCTCCCGTTCCTTCTCAATGGAGCCGTACTTGCCTTTCTCTCGCGTGGAGGTGATGCCATGCGGTATCGATGGATTTTCCTCGGAGTATTGTTCGGCTTGCTTGTCGTGCCACTCTGGTCTCAAGCCAGCACAGGGGACATTGGAACTATCGTCGAAAAGTTTGTCGTCCACCAGTTCCCCGATGCAGCCAGCCACTATTGGGTGATCAACGAAACTCAGTGGGATGGCGATGAGATGATCGTGGACGTGCAGACAATCGTGAAAGAGCGACGCGATACAGAACCGACGCTCAGTCGATTCTTGCTCCTGATCGTCGCGGGGGAGCTTAAGGGCAGTCAAAACGTCCCGCTTGAGCCTGGAGCAGATTGCCGAACCGAAGAAGCTTAGGGAGTGTCGTCCAAACGACAACGCCCCCGCCGCTTCACGCGACGAGGGCGTCGGTAAGTCACTTTTTGATGATCGAGCTACTTGATCATGATCAGCTTGCCACCGACGTGAGCGGGATGAAGGTGGCAGCGATACTTCAAGACGTTCCCAGTTGTGGCATAAAACAGGTCACTGGTCGGAATACCCACATACTTGGTCTCGCCCGGCTTCAAGACGAGCTGAGCTTTCAACACCGTCGGAGCCGATTGCGTTTCCTCTGCGGTCAACAAAAAGCCGTGCTCGCCCGTCGACATGTTGGTCACCTTAATGACAACGGGGCGGCCGGCGCGCACCTTGAAGTCGATTGCCGTCGTGGGCGGATACCACGTCTTGAGATTGCCGATCTCGATTGCGAATAATTCGGCGTCCACATCCAATTCCTTGAACGGCTGACCCACCACCGATCCGGTCTCTAAGTCCCCAACTTCCACTCCGCCGGCCTGGTGCGCCAGCGCCGCGGACGCGCCTGCAATGACCATCACGAGGCCGAAGAAGACCCCTAACATCGTCTTGCCCATGACCTACCTCCTTAAAAAAGAAGAAGAGATGTGATTAGGTTGGTAATAACTACCGCCACGATCAGGTAGCCTTGGCCCTTCCGAACAACTAATAAACCGATTCATGTGTAATCTCACGACCGTTCTCGCGTTGGGAGGCAACCTTATAACATAGGGGGGAAAACGGAAGCAAGAATGTTATTTCTTCAGAAACAACAGAGAAATTCCATGTATCCACTCTGTTATCAACAAGACAATCACAGTGTTTTCAATATCTTGCTAATGAACGACTGCCTCGGGACGATCTTCCTTGATTTCAGAACCGATTAGGAGATCGTACGGGGCATAATCATCCGTAAGGACTGCTCCAGGCTCCCATGGCTTCGTCCGACGCGTGTGTAACAAAGCGAGCGCTTCCGGGGGGAGGCGTTGCTGTTCGACCATGTGTGCGACTTTGGTCGCGAAATCCGTTTCGGTTTGATGTTCGACAGGCTGGCCGGCAAAGAAGAGCAGGTTTTCCGCTTTCGTGTTGGATGGCCACGGTCCTTTGACCGCGTACGTGTCGATGATCGGGAACGATTGCCTCATCGTCTGGACTACCGCATTGGCTCGTAAGAGATCTCCGCTGTTTCCGGAGGAGGCCAGATTGACGACAAGCACACCGTTGGCGGTCAGATGCGTTCGCAGCTCAGAAAAAAATTCTTCTGTTGTTAGATGAAACGGAACCATGTGGCGGGCAAAGGCATCTACCCAAATGAGGTCGTACCTCTGTGTGGTGCCGTTCAGGAAGGCTCTGGCGTCACGCACATACACATGATGTTGTGGAGGAGCACGATAGGAAAAAAATTCTTCGGCCATTCGTACGACGACCGGATCGAACTCTACTATATCAAGCTCCAGGTCGGGCCAATACCGGGCCAGCCATTTCGCAAAAGATCCTCCACCATGGCCGAGAATCAGCGCTCGCTTCGGTTCAGAGACCAAAACGAGCGAGGAGACCATGAGCTGGCTGTAGGGAAGAAACAACGTGACCGGATCAGCTTTCCACATGACGGCGTGGAAGGTGCGGTCCAACACCAGATAGCGGAATAGATCGTCGTCGCGAATCCTGACCTGTTGATAGGGACTGTCCTCTTGATAGACCGGTGCCTTGAGCATCTGAATAGGAAACCAGGCGCCGATTGCGAGCCCCCCCATAAGCACCGCCAGGATTGCGACCGTCAGTCGCTTCGCCGCAGTGCCTGTGAGGAGCCACCAGAACCCCAACACGACCTGTATCGCACCGAGCCAGCCGACCAACGCTTGGCTGCCGATCAATGAGAGGAAAAAAAATGCAGTCCCCCACGTCCCCGCCAGACTTCCCACCGTTGACAGCGCAATCATGCGGCCGGTATGGCGGCCCAGATAATCGAGATCCGACACGGCAAGTCGCAACATCGCCGGCAACACCCCGCTCAATCCGAATGCGGGCGGAGCAAGTAAGACCGCAGCCGCGAGGCAGGGCCCCCATCGAGGATCTTCGATGGCGCCGGCGACCTTGAACAGGATTGGCTGACCGGTCCATGCGATGAGAAACGTCCAGGCGCCGGAAAAGAGGAGAAGTGCCGCTAGTACTTGTCCTCCGGGACGACGATCGGAAATCCAACCCCCGAAGGCGTAGCCACTGCTCATCGCGGCGAGAATCACGCCGATCAGAGCGCCCCAGACGAACAGCGAATTGCCGAACACCGGCGCTAGGAGCCGGCTGCCCAGTATTTCCAACGCCATGACGATCGCGCCGGTCACGAACGCCGTCAGGAGAAGAAACCAGCGGGGATGGTGCATCGACATGTGGACGTGATTCATGCAGGAAGAGGAGAATACAACATCAAGGCTGTCTGATCGGCCGTCACCTACATCATGTTGCGAAGGGCGCTCATAGTACCCAGGCTGCAACAACCTGTCAACGTAAGGTCGAGGAAACTTCAGCATCCATTAATTGAAACTTCGTTGTCCAACCATAGGCTCAACGATATACTGCCCTCAGATTCTTTACCGCTCAAGGAGGCTGTTCGCTCATGCAGATTAGTGTGATCGGGACCGGCTACGTTGGCCTGGTGACGGGAGCCTGCTTCGCCGAGTTCGGTGTGAATGTCCTTTGTATGGACAGCGACGAAAAGCGGATCTCCCGGCTGGAGAAGGGCGAGGTCCCGTTCTACGAGCCAGGGCTTACCGAGCTTGTCGCTAAGGGGATCAGCCAAGGCCGATTGAGCTTCACCGCTGAACTCACGAGGGCTGTCGATCACGGCGAAGTGATTTTTATCGCCGTCGGGACCCCGCCCAGGAAAGACGGCTCCGCCGATCTCTCCTTCGTCGAGGAAGTCGGGCGCGGGATCGCCGGCAAGATGGCCTCCTATAAAGTGATTGCCACGAAGTCGACGGTGCCGGTAGGCACCGGATCACTGCTGCAGAAAGTCATTACCTCTGCGCAGTCCAAAAAAATCGCCTTCGATGTCGTCTCGAACCCCGAGTTTCTCCGGGAGGGTTCCGCCATCGAAGACTTCATGCGGCCCAACCGCATCGTGATCGGCTCGGACAGTGAGCGCGCCAATGCCGTGATGAAAGATCTCTACCGACCCCTGTACCTCATTGAAACCCCGTTCGTCGTCACGGATTTTCCAACGGCAGAAATGATCAAATATGCGTCAAATGCGTTTCTCTCTACAAAGATTTCCTTCATCAACGAGATCGCCATGCTCTGCGAACGGGTCGGAGCCGACGTCCAAACCGTGGCGAAAGGCATGGGCTTGGACCAGCGCATCGGCTCGAAGTTCCTGCATGCCGGTCCCGGATTCGGCGGATCGTGCTTCCCAAAAGACTTGGCTGCGCTCGTTCAGATGGGCGAGAGCGCAGGCTACCCCATGCAAATTGCCGGCGCCGCCGCCACTGTCAATGCACAGCAACGTGGGCGCATGGTGGGAAAGATCAAAGAAGCGCTTGGTGGATTACGGGGAGCGACGGTGGGGCTCCTGGGTTTGTCGTTCAAGCCCAATACCAATGACCTTCGTGAGGCCCCGGCCCTCTCAATCGCGCAGGAACTCATGGATCAAGGTGCGACTGTTCGGGCCTACGACCCGGCCGCCCTCGAGGAGGCATCCCGCGTTCTCGGCGGAATCATCCCTTGTCAGAATACGTACGAGACGGCAAAGGGCGCCGATGCGCTGGTATTGGTGACGGAATGGAATGAATTCAGAAACCTGGACTTCACCAAACTGAAGTCGTTGATGCGCCGGCCCATACTGGTCGATCTGCGCAACGTGTACGAACCCAGTCGGGTTACACAATTCGGCTTTCGCCACGTCTCGGTCGGACGTCCGACCAAGGATCCGAATTAGAGAGCCTGTCTTGGCTATGTGAGCCGGGGCACTTCCGTTTTGGCCGCTTCTTTGACTTTCGGCTTATATCCCATCCGATCCAGGACTTTCAGAACGCGCGTCTTCAACCGGTCATCGGCTTCCGTCAATGCCGTAGCAAGCGGCTCAACGGCGGGTTTGCCGATCTTTCTGATGATTTCCGTCGCCGATTGCCTCAGTTCATCCTCCTCGGAGACAAGCAACGGCACGAGTGTCGGAACCGCCACTCCGCCGATCTTGATCAACGAATCGTAGGCCCGCTGCCTGACGTCGCCGACCTCGTCCGCCAGGGCATCGACCAGGGGACGCACGGCCCTGGGTTCCTTCAATTCACCCAGGACTTCCGCCGCATATTTCCTATTGAGCCAATGGGTATCTTTGAGATCGAGCAGCATGGCATCGGCCTTGGCCGCGTTGGGATCTTTGGGGCGAATCCTGAAATTCTTGGCAATCCGCTTCCCGCCCTCTTCGACCACGCGAATCGTGGCACCGTCCCCGACCTTGAGCTGCTTGAGTTCTTCGAGCGCCGCATCGTCCACATCAAGCAGGACAGTCTTGCCGTCGTACGCCAGCAGTTCGACTTCGACCTGCTTGGCCTCAGGATTGACGGCTACCACCCGTTCGGTCACGAGGTTGAAGCCATCTTTCTTCATCCCACCTTTGGGCCCGATCTGAATGAGTTTCACCGGAGCTTCATCTGCCATAATTAATGTATCCTTTACGTCCAAAAATAGATTACTGAGCCGCTTGTTTCCATCCGAGACTCGCCAGCACGCCTTCCACCGTTTCTTGCACCATGGTGTTCTCGTCTTCAAGCAAGGGGAGCAAGGGATCGATGGCCTGTTTGGCTCCGAGCCGCGCAAGCGATTCCGCTGCATTCCGACGAACCAGCCAATCTTCGTCCCTCAGCGATTCGATCAGCGGCTCGATGCCGCGCATATCACCGATCTTCCCCAACGCCTCGGCGGCATGGCGCCGCACCATCCAATTGTTCCCCAGCAACCCGTCGATCAATGCGTCCACCGCCCGGGTATCACCAATCTTCTTCAGTACGCGTGCCACATCTTCCCGCACCGTGCCGTCGGTCAATGCCTCGACCAGCCCCGGCACGGCTCGAGGATCGCCGATGCGCTCGAGCGCCCAGACCGCGGCGGTGCGCACGGCTCCGTCCTTGTCTTTGAGCGCCTTGACCAGCGGCTCGACGCCGCGAGAATCTTTAAGTTTCCCCAAGCCTGACGCCGCTTGTTCGCGGATGGCCCAATCATCGTCTTCGATTGCCTCGATCAAACGATCCACGACCGAGGGCCCCATTCTGACGACCGCCACCGTCGCCGCTTCACGGATCAATACGTCTTCGTCGGCCATCAATCCGATCAGCGGCCCGATTGCTTCTTCTCCCAATTGGCTGAGGCTGGCGATCGCGTGGTCGCGCAGCGCTTCGTTGTCGTCGCGCAATGCGCCGATCAATTGTTCTAGCCGTTCCGACTGTCCTTCGTCACTCATCGCCATGTCCTTCCTGGCCCATCGCTTGGGCGCTGTCAATGGCCTCCAGCTTGTCGGCAATCAGCCCGGCATTGTAGGCCACCAAGCCATCCCGATCCGTTCGTAATCTGTCAAACAATTCCTTATGGGGACGCAGGACCTCGACATCCTTGATTTTGGCCAATGCCTCCATCGCATAGACACGTAGCGGCCGGATCGGAATTGCCTCGAGATAGAGCTGCGCGGGACGGGCATCGCCGATCAACCCGAGCGCCTTGATTGCGAGTTCCTTCACCCCCGTGTCCTTGTCTTGTTCCAAACGTTTCATCAATGGTACGACGGCGCGCACATCCGCGATTTTCCCCAGCAAATCCGCAGCCGCTTCCCGGACGAGCCAATCGTCGTCTTCTAAGTACTCGATCAGGATCTCGACGCTCGGACGGCCGATACCGAGCAGATTAATCACCGTAGTCATGCGCGCTTCTTCCCGCTCGCTGGCCCCCTCCACGTCGCGCAAGGCGTTGAACGAGTCATCGATACGCTCTCGAATCGCGCCGAGTTTCTTGAGTGTCCCGACTGCCATATCCCGCACGGCAGGCCGAGCCATCGCGTCGATAAATGCATCGACCGAACGCGGATCCAGCAAATGATCGAGCATGGCCGCGGCCGTCATCTGCGCCTCCGGATCCGGGTGTTTCATCATCTCGCAGAGGGGTATGACCGCGGTCGGAATGGCGCCGACCAGATGGGTCACCAGCTGGCGCGTCTCTCCCTCTTCCGTCTTCGGCAACAACGCCACCAAGGCCGATGCGGTTTCGGTATCGAGCACGCCCGCCATCTGCTCCAACGCCGTCGCCCCGGACTTCCGCACCGTTTCATCTCCGTCTTCGAGCAAGCCGACCAATGCGACACCCGCATGCGGATCCTTGATACGCGCCAGCATCGCTGCGGCTTCTCGTTTCAGATCGGACCCCCCCGAGCGCAGCACTTCGACCAACACCTGCACCGCTCTGGGCCCTCCGGACAAACAGGCGGCTGTCGCCCGCATGCGCCGCCAGTCCTCTTCATGGACCAGCTCTGTTACGAGCGTCTCGATCGTTTCTTTCGACATAGAATCATCCGTTTCGAGCGCTACAAACGTCCAGCCCGCCAACCGACTTTCGCGAGCGTCTCTTTGACATGAAAGCGCACATTCTCATCGGAGGATTGCGTCATGATCGTCAGGAGCGGAGCGATCACCTTCGAGCCGAATCTCACCAAGGCCACAGCGGCGTCGGCACGCGTCACGGTATGATCCAATGCCTTCAGCAATGAGGGAATCGCGGCATCATCGCCGATGGTCCCTAAGGCCCGCACCGCCGCGCCTTTCGTCACCATTTCTTCGTCCCACGTGTCGCCGCAGCCGGCGACGACGCGCGAGGCTTCCGGTCGATCCACACCCTCCAGCACGTTGATCAATACCGGCACCGCTCGGCGGTCACCGATCTGCCCCAAAGCCTCAACGGCAAGCGGCCGTAGCCCCGCTTCCTTCATCACGATTACGAGAAATTCCACCGCTTTGCCGTCGCCGACCTGACCCAGCGCACGAACCACATCTTCTCGAACAGCTTGGTCGTGATCGTTAAACAGTGCCGACAGTAGCGGCTCGACCGCCACACGCGATCGCATTTTCCCCAAGGCTTCGACTGCGTGCAGCCGCACCAGCCATTCGGAATGCTTCAACGCCTCCAGCAGCGATGGAAGCGCCGCATCACCGATCGCCGCCAACGCGACGGTGGCTTCCTCCCGCACCGCTTTGACCTTGTCTTGCAACAGCGGAATCAACGGCTCGATGGCGCGGAAATCTTTGATCCGTCCCAATGCCTTCGCCGCATGCATGCGGACGATCCAATCCCGATTCACCAGCGCGGTGATCAACGGAGCCAACACCCGCTCATCGGCAATCGACGCCAGAACGGAAGAAGCCGCTTCCTGCACTCCCGGTTGTGGATCGGAAAGACAGAGGCCAAGGACCGGAACAGAGGGTTCGCCGATCGCCGTCAGCGCTCCAATAGCGGCTTCACGCACCGCCCGATCGGCATCCCGTAAGAGAGAGACCAACGGCACCACCGCCCGTGGGTCTCGAAAGGTGCCCAATGCCATCGCCGCTTCCTCACGAATGGCCCAATCCTCGTCTTTCAGCGCCGCAATCTGCTCGGCTACGGTATCGACCATTGGGGGCCCTTCCTTGGAATTGGTGAGCGTAACACAGCCATTTTCGCAGGGTCAACGGAACCGGACCCGCCCAATCGCCAAGCTGGGTCAGCCTGGTAAGGAGGCTATCGATTCGGCACATGTGATTGACTCCTCGGTTCTCTGGTCGCTACCATCACCCCCCCATCCGTCTGTAAGCATTGCTCGATTTGTCCAGAGGAGGCCCCGATGAAACTCGCAACCAAATCAATATCTCGATGGTGGCTAGAGGGTCTAACCCTCCTTATGCTCGTTCTTGGAGGCGGTATCAGACCGGCAACAGCGTATGAAGTCTGGCTGACCGACCAATCGGACACCGGCAAGGAAAGCGGCGGATTCTTATACATCTATGACGGCGCACAGTTGGCCGCGAATCCCTCCGCAGCCAAGCCGACTCAGACCATCGATTTTTCTGGCGACCTCGGCAAGTTTTGCGAAGAAGCGACCAAGAAACCGGTCCGCCGACCGCACATGCTCTTCTTCAACGCCAAACAGGACCACGCCCTGATCTCGTTCCTCAGTGGACATGTTTTATTTCTGGATGCAACGACGAAGAAACCCGACGCGTGCTTGTCGATGGGAAAGAATGTCCACGCGGCCTGGCCGACGCCGAACGAGAAAATGGCGCTCGCCGCCAATATTGCCGAGAAGAAGCTCATCCGGATCTGGACCGATTATGCGGCCCACAAGTTCAGCTTCGATCCCGAAAAGGACGTGATGAATTTAGGTGCGATGGAAAGCGGCGAGCGGCCCGACACCGCACCCATCTGCCCGATTACAGACTCGACGAGCACGTATGGCTTCGTGACGCTCCGGGGAGGCGGACTGATCGTGGCCGACGTCACGGCCACGCCAATGAAAGTCGTCGCCACGCTCGACAACAATCAGGTCCATCCGGCCGGCTGTGGAGGAATTGAAACGGGCAGCACCTTATACATTAACTCAGGTGGCGGTTGGCCGATTGCCCCATTGTCATATGACATCTATGCCCTGGACCTGACGAACCTGCCGAAGTCCGTATCGGCGAAGCTCCTCTCGCAACGCGACAGCCGATTCGCCGATTCCCACGGCATGGCGGCAGTCGGTCGTTACATCTGGAGCGCCGACCGGGCCGGCAACAATATCGAGATCATCGATACGCTCAGCAATCTGAGCGTTGGCTCGGTCGATCTCGTCACCGACGCAAACAATGACCCCGCACCTGATCTAATGGACGTCGCGCCTGATGGACAGTATGTCTTCGTGGGCTTGCGTGGCCCGACTCCCTTAACCGGGAACGATAGGAGCGTGAACAATGCCAAGGGGACGATCCCTGGAATCGGCGTGGTCCATGTCGATGCGGGAGGAAAAATCGGCCATTACAAGGGACAGGTGTCCATCACGAATATGAAGGATGGTAAAGAAACGGCGGATACACACGGGATTGCGGTGCGGAAATAAACGCAGGGCGTCCTATTGGAGATCGGGGATCAGCTTTATTTGGCGAGATCGCCTGCGGGACCGAATCGTCCGGCCTCACCCAAGGGTTTATCGACCCGCGCGTTGTCGACGAAACTGGAATCGACCGGAAGATCTTCCTGCGGCAAGATCCAGCCAAGCTTTTCGAGTGTGTCCAATACCAGTTGCCGCAGCGCGTCTTTTGCGCTGAGTCGAACCGACGCGTATGACAGCACCCGCTCACCTTCTGCCGAGACTTCCGATGCTTTTGGGTCGTAAAGAAAGGCGATGAGAGGTTCAATCGCCGTATCACCGATTGAGGCTAGGGCGGCGCTCGCCTTCTCACGCAACACACCGTCTTTGAGCAACATGATCAGGTCCGGAATTACGCGCGGGTCGCGGAATTGACCGAGTGCCGTGGCGGCCGCCTCCTTGATAAACGCATCTTCGCTGACGATACAGCCGGGCGTGGGGGTTCCGTCCTGCCTGATACCTTTCCCCTTCAGCGCATCGAGTACGGGTCCCAACGCCCGCGGATCCCCGATCATCCCGAGCGAGGCGATCGCATGGCGCTTCACCGCGCCGTCTTTCATCGCTTCCATCAACGCATCGATTGCGCGTGGATCGCCAATCATGCCGAGCGCAATCGTCGCATCTTCCCGCACCGCGCGATCCGGATCTTTCAGCGCGGCGATGAGCGCATCGACGACCTTTGGTTCACGCACCCACGTTCTGCCGATTTGATAGTCGGTGGTCATCCCGCCGAGCGCCCGGGCCGCGTGACAACGCACTACAAAATCTTTGTCTTTGAAACACTCGATCAGCGGATCGACCGAAGGCTGTCCGATATACACCAGCGCCGTCCCCGCCGTTTCGCGCACGATCTTCGACGTGTCCCGGAATAACTTGATCATCACCGGGACTGCTTTGGGATCGCCGATCTTACCGAGCGCTTCTGCGGCGGCGCTCTTGACCGCTCCGTCGCGATCCCGGCAGGCGACGATCAAGGCGTCGACCGCTTTCCTATCACGAATCTCGCCGCACGTTTTGGCAGCATACTCGCGAACGCGCCACCGTTCGTCCTTCATCGCGGCGATCAGGCGATCCAGCACGCCGACCCCTAGTGTGGCTGTGGCTTCGACCGCCTGATTGCGCACCTCCATAATAGGATCATTGAACAGCCCGATCAGCGCGTCCACCGCTCGCTCACCACCGATCTTTGCCACCGCCGAACCGGCATAGGCGCGTACGGACCAATATTCATCTCCGCAGGCGCCGATCAGCGCATCCAGGCTCTTGGGATCGGCAATCCCCGCCAGGGCCTTCGCCGCTTCCTCGCGCGTGGCATCGTCGACATCTTCCAGTGCTTCCAACAAATCCTCTAAGTCCTGCGTCATTTCCATTGCCTCTTTATTGGTACGTATAATCCGGTTGTCCACCGTAAGGATAGGTCCGCTTGCAGCGCACGATCAAGGTTTGCGTCCCGCGCCCTTCTACACATTGATCGAGTGAGGTGGCGAAGTCGAGTTTGCCTTCAAGATTCACAGAAAAAGGAAAATCGAAGGTGAAACTGATGAATTTGTATTTGCCCGGCTTCAACGCCAACGTTCGCTTGTCCGTCGTCTTATAGGCATCCAACGATTCGGGGTCCGAGTTATAGATGGAGGGCGTCACGCCCGGGACATACCACCAGGACGGAGGGTCGAGCACAGTTGGATCAACAGTAATGGCATGTTCCGTGGTGTAGGCTGCTGGCGGCCCAGCGTCGACTTTCACAGGAAGGGCTACGCACCATAAGAGCATCGCCACACAACCCATGACCCATCGCCCCGTTTCGAGTATGTTTCCAATGTCCATGACGGCACATTAGGGTACGTTGGAATTGGGAGCCGCCGCCACGAACGCGTACTGGAAAATTTCCTCGACCGGCCGGCTCTCCCATTCGGTGTGAGTCTGCAACCCCAACGTCCGCATCACGGTCGCCCCGGTGTCTAGAATCGAGACCGGCTGGTGAATCGCGTGGCCATGCTTGATGCCGACACCGGAGGCGATCCAGGGAACGATTGGTGTCGCGCTCACCGTCTGCTCCCGGCCCGCATCCATCCCTTCGGCACTCAGAGACGTCACGAACACCGTCGTTCGCTTGATCAGTCCCTGCGATTTATAGATGTCCAGCACCGAATTCATCGCCTTATCGACCGTGCGCAGCGCCTCGCGATACTCCTTGGAAGCCCACCCGCGAGAGGCGCCGACTCGGCCAGCTTCCGGAAGATGCACAACGAGAAAATGCGGCAAAGAGAGGATGGCATGCCCATAGCCATGACCGCTCGTCGCTTTTCTGAAATATTGCTGGATGTACGACACGAGGCGATCCGGGCTGCATTCAGGCTTCAGCGGCCCGCACATCTGATAATCCGTATAGGGCTCCGGTCTCGCCAGTTGATAGAGCGACTCGTCCATGAAGAAGATGGCGCTATCCCGCCCACCGCTAAGGTCCAAGTAATCGAACACACTGGGGGCTCGCGGGTAGCCGCGACTGAATTCAAAGCTGTTCCAGTTGATACCATGTTTTTCGACCGAAACTCCGGTAATGATCGAAGCCATCGTCGGCAATCGCAGTGCCGGCTTGACCCCGGTCGCCGACCAGGTGACTGATCCATCCTTGATCAACTTGCTCAATGTGGGCATGGTGCCGCCTGTGAGGGAATCCTGACCGAACCCTTCAAGAACAAAGAGAATCACATGCTCGGTCAGAGGGGTGGGAGGAGCCCCATTCTCGACCGGAGAAGATGACGGTTGCATCGTGGCCCCGGACGAGCCGACAAGCAGTGCCATGTACATCCCAACCGCAATGGAAGAAATTCGCCAACATCCCGTCGTCATGGAGACTCCTCTCACAGCCTCGGCCACAAGGGAATGAGTACCTTAGCACGCGAATTTTCTGGAAGGCAAGCTGGCCACTGCCTTCGGCAAACGGCTGGCGAAAGGACTTTACGGGTGCTATGCTGAGGCTGTCTGCGTCGTGTGATCGGCGGTCAACCGAACAGGTGGCTGATGCGTCAGTCTTCAAAGAGAGGTTGACGACGATGCCTAGTCCGTCTCACAACCGGATGTCCATACTCGCGCTCCCGGTTTACTGCCGCCTTCCCTTCTCGTTGTTGCTTTTTAACGCCGCGATGCTGTCCTCATTCTCGCCGGCCTTTGCTGAGGTGCGCGTGGTCTCATCTCAAGGCGAGTATCGAATGGGCGACCGCGACACCAAGGAAGACGCCGTGCGCCTCGCCACCGAAGCTGCAAAACGCAATGCGCTGGAGCAGGTGGCCACCTATCTGGAAAGCGTGACCATCGTCGAGGGCGTCGACATCACGAAAGATGAAATCAGAACCTACACCGCCGGCCTGGTCCTCGTGCTCGATCAACAGACCAGCTTGACGCTCGACGGAGACACCGTCGTCGTGACGGTTGATCTGACGGCGCAAGTCGATACGGAAGAAGTCACCCATGCCATCGTCGCACTCCGCGAAAACGAAGATGCGCGGCATCAACTCGTGGCTTTGAAAAACGAGATTGACGACCTGCACAAGGAACTGGAATCGGCCAATCAAGCATTGGTCGCCGCCACGACCGCCGAGCAGGCCCAACAAGCCAGCCTCCAGCGGCAAGACATTTTGAACCATGTCCAGTCGAACGCGATGGTGTCGCAGGCTTGGACGGACTGGGTCATCGTCGCACCCGTCGTCTATCCCTATCCCTGGGTCGGCGTGGCACAGACCCAAGCGCAGTTGAACGTCGCACGAGGCCTCTATCCCACTAGCCCTTACGTGCAGGCGGCCCAACAGCTGATTGTGTCGAGACAACCATCGCTGCCTGCACAGCCGCCGATTCCGCCAACGACGACTCAACCGGGCGCTCAATCGATGCCTCTGACGTTGAATGAGATTTCGCACACGACCTCGACGTTGCCCATGCACCTGGGCAATCAGCCAGCCGGAACCACTCAAGCGGCACCGGCTCCGGCTGGCTCACGAACCTTGACCGACATTCGACAATTGAATCCTTTCTTGATGGCGCCTGGCGGTACGTCACACTCAGGTCAACAGGCTGTCCCACCGGGCTTTCAATCCGCCCGGTCGCTCCAGCAATTCTTACAACCGCCAGCGACCGTTCCGCCACCCGGCCAGCCGCCGGTCGCACGGCGACTGCCGCCGACCATTAATCAGGTCAGTCCACCACTCCCATACCAAGTGCCGCGTGCGCCCTATCAGATCGCGCCCCGTCACTTTGGGGGTGGAGGACATTATGGAGGAGGACATTCTGGCGGTGGCGGACGCGGAGGAGGAGGTCGCGGTGGAGGAAGAGGGAGATAAGCTATGACGCGCGATGCCTGCCGGAAGATCATCGTCGCCCTGGTTCTTGGAAACTGTCTGGGATGGGTGTCCATTCCAACTTTCGCGGCTGATTCAGGTGATGTGCGAGGTCATGCCGAACAATCGTTCCAGCAGCTGAAACAGCAGACCGACCATAAGGGCCTAACGACATCGAACGCGGGACCGCGCCAGAACAGCGAAGACCGTGGAAACTATTCCTCGGATCAGTATTTGATCGGCAAAGGTCAAGGCGATCTGGCGAAAGGCCCGATCGTCTGCCAGCGCGTGTCGGAACTGTCGGCGCGAACGGATCTAGCCAAACAGATTCGGATTTTGGTGAAGGAACATATGGTCGACCGTGTCCATGAACGATCGGGCAAGGATGCCGATCAGGATATCGAGGTCACACGCGAGGAGATCGTACAGGAGTATCTGCAAGGCGTGAAGATCGTCGATCGCCAAATCGACGAAGAGAAAAAGACCTGTTCTGCTACCGCCGTCATGCCGAAGAACCAGATCCAGCCTAAACCGGTTTCCGTACCTCCGGATCCCACACCCGCTGTCATTCGCTGATCTCCCTTCCGTTGCAGTCTGGCCCGCATATCGGTTATGTAATCCCGCTATGCCGTTTGAAAATAATTTCCAGCACGACGAGCTGTCGCGTAAAAATCCGGGAGACCGATTGGCCACAGCCGAATTGGCGCAGGGCCCGTCACCTGATTCACCTGCGTGGATCGAAGCGATGACGCTGTGCGGCTCGACGCTCAGCCGGGCTGGCGTGCGGGCCATCGTCTTTCTTCACGGCGCGATTCACGGCACGGATGTGTTCGGCATGCAGCGTTTGGATGAAGTGGGCGGTCTCAAGCGCGGCTACTCACGCGGTGTGTCCGGGTTGGATGCCTTGCTTGCAGCCATGCGCCAGGAAACCAACGGGATTCCGCTTTTACCGGGCGGATTGAAGCCGCCGCTCAGCAACGACGATGCGACGAAACAAATGCTTGATGAACAGATCGGCGACGCAGGCAATATCACCAACGCATCCGTCGGCCTGATTCGTCAGGCTGCGAACAAGACCGCCGCTAGGCCAATCGTCTGCGTCCGCATCGTCTGGTCCTCCGAACACCATCACCTCGGCCGCGCGATGGCAGCGGTTCGTCTGCTGAATGACCTCCGGACGCTGTGCAAATCCCAAACATTGTCTGCCGGAGATCGTATTCTCGTGCAGGCCTATGGGCAGGCCGGTCTCGTGCTCACGCTCGCGTCCAATTTGCTTTGCCCCAGCCAAATCACCGGCAGGCCGAGGCTGCTCGGTCTATTGAAGTCCTATGCGGAACAGAACAACCAGCCCGATTTTGTCGATATGATCACACGAATCGAACCACTGCTGGCCACAGCCTCACTGCTGAACGGAGTCTTATTGGATGTGGTCACCTTCGGCACTGCAGTACGCTATGGCTGGGATCCTTCAGGCATCGGGAAGCTGTTGCACATCGTGAATCACCGGAATCTCCGGACGGATGGGAAGACGTGGCTTGCGAAGATGGAATTGCCACAGATCACGATGGAAATGCCGATTGCTTGGGGAGGAGATTATGTGCAGGAACTGGCCGTAGCCGGAAGCGATGCGATGCCGGCGACCGAACAAG
>CAMLHQ010000055.1 GCA_946479785.1 uncultured Nitrospira sp. | reverse complement strand
CGAATTGCCGCCTCGCTCCAGTCTCGCTATAATCCCGCCGTATGGATCAGACCTCGCCAAAGTCTTCCTCGTCTTATATCCCAGCCGATCGAGATTCAGAATTCCTTCAGCGTGAAGAGTTGCGGTCCGTCCGCATTGGACTCGAACTGCTCAAACCTGAGCTGATTCAACGCGAGCACGGTGTGCGATCCACGATCGTCGTGTTCGGCAGCTCGAGACTGCAAGAACCGGCCGCTGCTCAAACCGCACTTCTTCTGGCTGAACAGGAATTCGCCGGTTCTCCCCGAAGCGCTGAAGCGCAGCGCAAGGCCTCGATCGCGCGTCGTCACCTTGCGCTCGCGAAGTATTACGATGTTGCGCGCGAATTCGGACGCCTGGTGTCATCGACCTGTCAAGTCGACGGCCGCTGCGATTACGTGATCGTCACAGGCGGAGGGCCTGGGATCATGGAAGCCGCCAACCGAGGAGCGGCCGATGTCGGCGCGAAATCCATCGGTCTCAACATCACGCTCCCTCACGAACAGTTTCCCAATCCCTACATCACGCCGGAACTCTGTTTTCAATTCCGTTACTTTGCCATCAGAAAAATGCACTTCTTGATCCGCGCCAAAGCCCTCGTCGCCTTTCCCGGTGGATTTGGCACGCTCGACGAACTATTTGAAACACTGACGCTGTTGCAAAGCGGCAAGGCCCAGAACGTGATCGTCGTACTGGTTGGAAAAGAGTTCTGGGAGCGCATCATCAACTGGCAGTGGCTCGTAGACAATGGTTTGATCTCCAGCGACGATCTTCGCCTGTTTCATTATGCCGAGACGGCCCAAGAGGCCTGGGACTTGATCGGACGTGCCAACGGAGCGCCCTCTCAATGAATCTGTCCTTCCACGGCGCCGCTCGCTCGGTGACGGGAAGCCGCCACATGCTGGAGGTCCCGGGATTCAGGCTCTTGCTTGATTGCGGGCTTTTCCAAGGCCGCCGGGAGGAAGCGTTCCGTCAAAACCGCCACTTGGGCTTCGATCCCAAGTCACTCGGCGCCGTGCTGCTCTCCCATGCCCATATCGATCACTCCGGCGCCTTGCCGATTCTGCCTCAATACGGCTTCTCAGGAAAAGTCTATGTCACTCGCGCCTCCGCCGATTTGACCACGATCATGCTCGAAGATTCGGCACGCGTGCAGGAAAGCGATTGTCGTTACGTCAACAAGAAAGAGCAGCGCCGTGAGAACACCTGCGTCCGTCCCTTCTATGACGGCGATGACGTACGCAAGATCGTCCGTCGCTTCGAAGGCGTGCGCTACGGGGATAGCGTGAAAATTGCCCCGCGTATAACGGCGTCCTTCCATGATGCCGGCCACATCTTGGGCTCGGCCGCAATCCGGCTGAAATATACCGCGAGGGGGAACACGACGACCCTGCTGTTTAGCGGCGACCTCGGCCGCTCAAACATGCCGATCCTCCGCGATCCCGAACCGCCGGCGCGTTGCGACATTCTGATTCTCGAATCCACCTATGGCGATCGGCTGCACGAACAGGTCGGCGAGGAAATGAAGAAGAAGGCTCAGGACTTGATCGAGCATGCTCGTCTCCACAAGAGCAAGATCATCGTCCCCGCGTTCGCCGTCGGGCGCACCCAGGAACTCATCATGCGGATCAAGGAACTCGTCAGTGCAGGCCGTGTCGATCCCATTCCCATTTACATCGACTCGCCCCTCGCCGGTAAGGCCACCGAGATCTTCCGACGTCATCGGGAATGCTTTGACGAAGAGACGCTGAAAACGTTTTCAGCGGAGGGCGATCTCTTTGCGTCGCGCTATATCCATTTCATCTCCTCCCCCGAAGACAGCAAACGACTCAATACGATGAAGGGGCCCATGGTGATCATCTCATCGTCCGGCATGTGCGAGGGCGGACGCATCGTGCATCATCTCAAACATGCCATTCAAGACGAAGCCAATGTGATCGTGTTCGTGGGTTTCCAGGCCGAGCATACGCTGGGGCGCAAATTGGTTGAGGGCTGGGATGTCGTCCCTATTTTTGGCGTGCCGACCAAACGGCGGGCGCAAGTCGTGAAATTCAACGGTCTCTCCGCCCATGCCGATCGCCACGACCTGCTGGCCTACGTGAGAGCGATCGATCCACCACCGAGCAGGGTGTTCGTCGTGCATGGAGAAGAGAAGCAAGCCCTGTCGCTGGCCGCCGCCATCCAGTCAGAACATCCTGGCATGGACATCACCGTGCCTCACCTGGGATCGATGCATGACGTATAAGCGTCTGAACGCGACGAGCGCGATCATCCTGGCACTTGGCTACCTGCTCGCCTCGTGTTTCTTTGCCCAAGCGGCCGAGACTCAAGAACCCCGGTTGCGGGCTCGTGATCTCGGCATCGTGATTGGCATCTATCCAACCGGCCCGCTCAACGCCATCACGGACATAGCGGGCGTCAAGGTTGGCCACACGACATTAATATCGGGAGCAGGACCGTTGAAACCCGGCGTGGGCCCGATCCGAACCGGCGTGACCGTGGTGATCCCACGCGATGATGTCTGGCACAAGAAAGTCCCTGCCGGCTCGTTTGTGCTCAACGGAACCGGAGAAATGACCGGACTGGCCTGGGTAGCTGAATCAGGTTTTTTAGAATATCCGATCGCGCTCACGAACACGCTGAACGTGCCACGCGTGGCCAACGGCGTCATGAATTGGATGATCCAGCAGTACCCTGAAATTGGGATCACCGACGACACGCTGACTCCGGTCGTCGCTGAATGCGACGATGGCCGCCTGAACGACATTCAAGGCAGGCATGTATCCGAAATGGATGTCGCCAACGCACTTGAAGGGGCCGCCAGCGGTCCGGTCAATGAAGGCACGGTTGGAGCGGGAACCGGCATGGTCTCCTATGGCTTTAAAGGTGGGATCGGCACCGCTTCGAGGAAGCTTCCCGACAAGGAAGGCGGCTACACGGTCGGCGTGCTAGTCAACGCCAACCATGGTCGGAGACCAGAGTTGGTTGTCTCCGGCATCCCGGTCGGCCGATTGTACGATGCCTCGGCCGCTACCGGGCCAACTGCACAGCCAGGCCACAGCGAGGGTTCTATCATTATCGTGATCGCCACCGATGCGCCGCTCGATGGAAGACAACTCACCAGACTCGCCAAACGCGCTTCGCTGGGGTTGGCGCGCACCGGCTCGACCGCCCGCCACGGTAGCGGCGACTTCATGTTGGCCTTCTCCACCGCCAATGTGATCCCGCATTATCCCAAGGAACCCACCTATACCTTCACACACCTCGCCGACACACACCTGAATCCTCTCATCACGGCAACCGTGGAAGCGACAGAGGAAGCGATCCTCAATGCGCTGACCATGGCTACCACTGTGGTGGGACGAGATGATTACCGCGCCGAAGGCATTTCACTCGCCCGCCTCCGTACGCTACTGGAATCTCGGACCAAGTAAGACAGCCTGCTGGGACTCACCTCGGGAGCGCTTGCATTTTGAGCCATCGGCTCGCTATCCTCACGCCGCGTCATTGAATGTGAGTCTGGAGGACGATGATGAACGAGTATCAGATCGGCGGTGGATTGCGGCTCTTGACCGCCGTCGAGAAAACCGACGCCTTCGGCGAATTCCTGAAAACCAGAATGGTCCGCGCCTTGGAAACGGAAGATCCGACGGAGCTGCATTATCTCCTCGCCCAATTGGACGACTACTATTCCTATATGTGGCGCTACTACAAAAAGCTTGCGAAGGACCGTGCGGAGCGGATGAATCCTGGGGTGTGACGACACGGGAGCAATGACATGATTACCCAGCCGGCACAGAGCCAGACCTCCACAGCACTGCGGTTCGCTTCCTCGCTCTCACGTAAAACCGATACGGAGGCGGCAGTTCGCGACCTCGCCGATGCGGTGCGCGCCCAGATCGGTCAGGGAACATTCGATCTCGCCTTCGTATTTTTCTCGGCGCACCATAGTGAAAAAGCCCATCTCATCTCAACGATGATGCGCGAGGAACTGTCCGTGGAAGTTTTCCTCGGCTGTTCAGGCGAAGGCATTATTGCCGGAGCGGAAGAATTGGAAACCGCAGCGGCCTTGACCCTTTGGGTGGCCTGCCTGCCGCAGGTCCGGGTCACTCCACTCCGCCTAGCATTTTCACAGTCGCAAGACCAAATTCAGATGGCGGGGTGGCCTGAACCGAGCTCCGAAGCGAGCACGTTCATCCTTCTGGCAGACCCGTTCACCACACCCGTTCACGATGTCCTGTCGGTCATGGCCGATCGTTATCCCAACGGCAAAGCTGTCGGCGGCCTAGCGGGCGGTGGCCATGGCGCCGGAGAGAACCGTCTCATTAAGGACGGAGAAGTGTTCAACGGAGGCCTGGTCGGCGTGCAGCTTACGGGTCCGATCGCAGTCCGAACGGTAATTTCACAGGGCTGTTGCCCCATCGGTGAGCGGTACGTGGTCACCAAGGCGGAACAGAACATGGTCTATGAACTTGGCGGCCAATCGGCGCTGCGACGCCTGCAAGATGTCTTCGAATCGTTGGAAGGATCTCAGCGCCGGGACGCCCACCGGGCCTTGCACTTCGGCATTGCCATCGACGAGCACCGGAGCCGCTTCGAGCGCGGTGATTTTCTCGTGCGCAATCTTGTCGGAGCAGACCAGAAAGCGGGGGCGATCGCAATCGGCGACCTGGTTCAGGAAGGTCAAACGGTTCAGTTTCAGCTTCGCGATGCGAAATCAGCAAGCGACGACCTGCACGTGCTCCTCGCCGCCGACCGGGCCAAGCACCGGCAGCCACCGTTGGGAGCGCTCCTCTTCAGTTGCTGCGGTCGCGGGGAAGGGCTCTTCGGATGCACCCATCATGACAGCACCGTCGTGCGAGAACGGATGGGACAGATCCCCGTCGCGGGCTTCTTTGCCCAAGGTGAGATCGGCCCTGTGGGAGGGAAAAATTTTCTCCACGGCTATACGGCCAGTGTAGCGATTTTCTCACGGCCGGACGACGATCAGGAGCCTCGGTGATCATCGCACTTGCCGGCTTGCCTGCGTTCCTGCAAAGACCGCCTCTATTCGGTTAGGCCATCTGACACATCCGCGCAACAAAGGAGTGGACATGCCGTTTGAACACACAGGACCTGAAGGCAGAGAAATCACCACCTCGTCAGGGTTGCAGTATATTGATCAAAAAGTCGGGACGGGAGCGACGGCCCAAGCCGGCCAAACCGTCATCGTGCACTACACAGGCTGGCTGGAAAACGGGAAGAAATTCGACAGCTCGGTGGATCGAGGCCAACCCTTCTCCTTCCCGCTGGGGGCAGGCCGCGTGATCAAGGGCTGGGACGAAGGCGTACAGGGCATGAAGGTCGGCGGCAAGCGGAAACTGATCATCCCCTCCAGTTTAGGATATGGCGCCCGCGGTGCCGGTGGTGCTATTCCGCCCAATGCCACGCTGATCTTTGAAGTGGAACTGCTTGGGACTTAGCTCTGCTCGAACGGTCATCCAGTTTCATCATAAGATAGACTCCGCCATGAGACAGACTCCGCTCATCGAACAGCATCGTGCACACGGCGCCAAGCTCGTCGATTTTGCCGGATGGGACATGCCTATCCAATACGCCAGCGTCGTCGGCGAATATCAAACCGTCCGGACCAAAGCCGGGCTCTTCGACGTCAGCCACATGGGACGGATCACGGTCTCAGGATCAGGCAGCCTGGCCTTTCTTCAGCGGATGACGACGAACGACGTCGCAAAACTCGCCGTCGGCCAAGCCCACTATTCCATGGTCTGCAATGAGCGTGGCGGAATCAAGGACGACATCTTTGTCTATCGAACGAATGAATCAGACTATCTGCTCTGCGTGAACGCTTCGAATCGCGACAAGATTTTCGGTTGGATGACGGGGCATCGAACGACGAGTGATCGCTGTGTCATCGAAGATCGCACGTTTGCCCTGGCTCAGATCGCCATCCAGGGACCCGCCTCACGAGACATTCTCCTCGATGCGGGAGCCGATGGCATCGCCGGATTAAAATTGCACCACAGCTGCGAAAGCCAACCGGCCGGGATTGCCTGCTTCGTGGCTCGGACCGGATACAGCGGCGAACTCGGCTATGAACTCAACGTGCCTGCAAGTAAGGCGGTGGACCTGTGGATGCAACTTTTGATAAAGGGAGAATCAAATGGGCTCAGGCCCGCTGGACTCGGAGCGCGAGATTTGCTGCGTTTGGAAATGGGCTATCTCCTCTATGGCAACGATATCGGGGAAGAGACGACGCCGATTGAAGCCGATGCCGAATGGACTGTGAGTTTTCAAAAAGGCGATTTTATCGGCCGTCAAGCGCCTCAGGCACAAGCGCAACAGGGACCGGCCCGGCGATTCGTGGCGTTCGAACTGTTGGAGAAATCCGTGCCTCGCCATGGATTTACACTTCTCGATCCCACTTCGTCACAACCAATCGGGGAAGTCACCAGTGGCAATCTTTCGCCGCTGCTCCAAAAAGGGATCGGATTGGGCTATGTTCCGTCCGCCTTTGCCAAGCCGGGAACGGCCATTGCCATTGAGATTCGAGGGAAGATCATCCCAGCGGTTATCGTGAAACCACCCTTTTATAAGAAGACCAGGAGTTGATGGCGCCTCGTGAATAGCGCGAACACCAGAAATATCTACAGCGGGAAAATCATCACATTAAACATCGATACCGTGACGCTGCCGAACGGAGTGACGATCGATCTGGAAATGGTCCGTCATCCCGGCGCCGCGGCGGTGGTTCCCCTTAAAGAAAATGGCACCGTCGTGTTGATCAAACAGTTTCGTCATGCCGCCGGGGGATTCATTTATGAAATCCCGGCAGGCAAACTCCACCCGGGCGAAGATCCGAGAGATTGCGCGGCGCGCGAGCTGGAGGAGGAAATCGGCTACCAACCCGGAAAGCTGGAGCTTCTATCGAGCATCTTCACTGCGCCGGGGTTCACGGATGAGGTGATTCATATCTACAAGGCGACCAGCATGACCAAAGGCCGGCAGCATTTGGATCGAGACGAAGTACTAGAGGTTGTGGAGGTCTCGCTACAAGAGGCGATTGAGATGATCCACGCGGGCACGATTCGAGATGCGAAAACGATGGTCGGATTACAGTCGGTATTTATCGGGCGGGGGAACCGCTAACCTGAGCGCCCAAGGAACCCTCCGCTTTTGGCGGAAGGCTCCTCAAGCCAGCTAGCCTCGCCAAACAGAGATTACTTGCCCTTCTTCTCGTCTTTCTTGTCTTTCTTCTCGTCACCGAAGGTGTCCATGTGGCCACCCTTCTTCTCGTCCTTCTTGTCCTTCTTCTCATCGCCATAGACGAGGACGTGTCCACCCTTCTTCTCATCCTTCTTGTCCTTCTTCTCCTCACCGGCGAACGAAGGAGCGCTGAAGGAAATCGCCACCGCGACTGCCATGATTGCCATCAACATGCGCTTCATAATATGTCACCTCCCCTGGTTGTGAAATGTGTGCCCCTCAATAGGCACTGACAGAGGTTCAGCAAGCTTAGTGCCCATGGGACTCAAATCGCTAAGACCTTGAATATCAGTGCCTTATAATCGGTATATGCTGTCATCATGAATGGCAATCCCTCCTAGAAACTGTGGCAGAATAGCCGGACACGGCTAAACTGCCTCAGCAATAATAGGTGAAGCGAGGTGGCCAGGATTCATCAACCGCAATCCCGGCTTTCAGATTATCTGCAACCAGGCTTGCATGTCCTGTTTGTGGGCATTAATCCGGGACTCAGATCCGCAGCAGTCGGCCACCACTTCGCCGGTCACTCCAACCGCTTTTGGAAACTGCTCTTCGAATCTCGATTGGTCGACGAACCGCTCACCTATCGGGAGGATTGGCGACTCCCGCAATGGGGCCTAGGACTCACCAATATCATCAGCCGAACAAGTGCCGGTATCGACGCGCTCGATCAAGCCGAATATCGATCCGGCCTGGTCGCGCTGGAGCGGAAAATCCGACGCTACCAACCGCGAACGATTGCCTTGTTAGGTGTGACGATTTTTCGAGTCCTGTTCCCTCAACAAGGCGGTTCGAGCGCTCTTGATCCGGGTCCGACCAAGGCACGGCTGGCTGGTGTCCCTGTGTTTCTCTTACCAAACCCCAGCGGACGCAACGCTCATTATTCCTATCAGACCATGCTCACCGCCTTTCGGAGGCTTCGAAAGGAAGCCGGTTCACAGTGACCAGCGAATCGTGCTATCTTTTACAACTTGGCCTATCAGTATTTGATTAAGGAGCCGGACGGATCATGTTGCTCGAAGGAAAGAAGGGCCTCATCATCGGCGTGGCAAACAAGCACAGCATCGCCTGGGCGATCGCCCAATCCGCAGCCGGACAGGGAGCGCAACTCCTTTTCAACTATCAGAACGACCGCTTGAAGGAAAACGTCGAAGAACTCGTCGCCACGCTGCCCGGCTCAAAAGCCTTTCCCTGCGACGCCGGAGACGACGCCCAAATTCAGGATTTGATGAACAACGTCGGGAAGGAAGTCGGCAGGCTCGATTTTCTCGTCCATTCCATCGCCTTTGCGCCGCGGGAAGAACTCACCGGCCAGTTTGTGAACACCACGCGCAAGGGATTCGCTACCGCCCTCGATGTCAGCGCCTATTCGCTGGTGGCCATCACGAGAGCGGCCGTGCCGATGATGACCGACGGCGGTTCGGTCGTCACATTGACGTATCTCGGCGCCGAGCGGGTGGTTCCTCACTACAACGTCATGGGCGTCGCCAAAGCTGCATTGGAAGCCACAGTTCGCTACCTTGCTCATGATCTGGGCCCCAAGAACATCCGCGTGAATGCCATCTCAGCTGGACCCATCAAGACACTGGCCGCCCGCGGCGTCTCCGGCATCAGCAAGATGGTGGAGCACCATAAAGAATTCGCGCCCCTTCGTCGCGCCACCGAACAGGGCGAAGTCGGCGATACGGCGCTCTTTCTCGTGAGCTCACTGGGACGAGGGATTACCGGAGAAGTGATCTACGTGGATGGGGGCTACCATATTCTCGGATCGCTCGCTTCGGTGGAGTGACCGACCAGTTTACTCTATTGACCGTCGTAATGCCTTCAGTCGCCCCGCCTTCTTCTTACTTTCCAGGCGCCTGTTCTGCGAACTTTTCGTCGGCTTCGTAGCTTTTCGTTTCTTCCTGGGGATTGCTACGCTTTGAACGAGCGCCCGCAATCGATTCAGGGCATCCTCTCGGTTCTGCTCCTGACTGCGAAACTGCTGCGCCTTGATCGTGATTACACCATCTTCCGAGATGCGATGATCTTTTAATTTCAACAACTCTTCTTTGTAAAACGGCGGCAACGAGGACGCCACAATGTCAAACCGCAAGTGGACAGCAGAAGAGACCTTGTTGACGTGTTGCCCGCCAGCTCCCTGCGACCGCATTGCATGAATTTCGATCTCGGAATCGGGGATGACGACGTGAGAGAAGATAAGCGACATGGCAGATTGTATCGCACTCGACGGACTTCCTCTATCCATGAGGGACTCTGGAGGGTAAACGTGGCTGAAGAGGGTCTTACTGCAATTCCGGCAGTCGATCGATGATGCGCAGTCTCACTTCATCCCCCACCTGCATCTGCACCATTTTGGTCGTGAGACTGGCGCGCACACGCTGCGCATCTTCCAACTTGAACTGGACCTGCCCTCCGCAACGCTCGACCAGATGAAACAGCAGCAGCGTCGTCAGCCGTTGCAGTTCCTCGTCGGACGTGTGTTGGCTCATATTGAGAATTTGCGACATGAATCAGTCCTCGCTTCAGCGATGAGGTCAGTGTGTCTTTATCGCTGATGCTCAAGGCCTTTCACAATGCCCCAAAGGGAGGGGATGGTATGGATACAAAACCACTGGCGTGCGCTATCCATAATGTATTTCTGCAAGTATTTCATCAACTTATGATACTTGTCCGATAGGCTACGAGAGGGTGAACGACTGCGTCAACGTCTGCCGCAAAGCGGGGCTCCGAATTACCCGTGATGCCTAACCAAATTTCTTGCTACCGTTCTCGCCGGGTGATGATACAGCGGCGAACCGCTTTTACTTGGACCGTTAGAAGCCTCCCCACTACAATACGGTTCTGAATTGAAGACCGCGCTCGTCATGCTACGAGAGAACCCGTGCACACCACCTTGACTCGATTCCTATCTCTGTTCCCAAGCGAAAGTTCTCGCATTCATCACGCCATTGTTTGTGTGGTGTTAATTGCCGTTCTCAGCAAGCTCACTCTTGCCTTACTCATCTTCAGCTATTCTCCAAGCGGAGTCTTTGAAAGTACTGACTCCTTCGAGTACCAGCAATTAGCAATCAACCTAGGTGATCATGGGATATTTTCACGCGCGCCGAATGCCCCGTTTGAACCAGAGATTCTCAGATCCCCTGCCTATCCGTTGTTCTTATCCGGGCTGTACCGGGTATTTGGCACCCATCCGCTGGTCGTCGTACTTGCCCAGATTGCATTGAGCGCCATAACCGGACTGGCCGTCTTCGGCATTGGCTCCCTGCTGTTTAGCCGACAGGCCGGTTTGCTTGCCGCTCTGTTCTTTTCGGCAGATCCAGTTTCAATCTACTACTCCCAGGTCCTGCTCACGGAAACGTTATTCACAACCTTACTCACGCTCTGTCTTTTCTTCCTATTACGGACGTTCAGAGAGCCGTGGCTTCTTCGATGGTCTCTCGCCACTGCTTTTGTTCTCGCTCTGGCAACCTACACTCGACCGACCAGTTACTACCTGGGAGCGCTCTTTCCGCTCGCGCTTGCATTCGTCACGCAACGGCCTCAAGGCTGGCGTCGCGCATTGGTGACGGCGCTGATCATGTTTTCAGCGTACGCAATGTGCGTTGGCAGTTGGCAGGCTCGTAATTACTTGATCACAGGATCGACGGAATTCAGCCAGGCGAAGAATCAATATCTCTTTGTTGCTAAGGCAGCCGCTATCATTGCAGCGCGTGACAACATTTCCCTCGAAGAAGCCCAAAAACGCCTGACGGAAGGCTATTCCTCTGCAATGGCTCTTTCTCTCCGAGGGGCATCGCCAACACAAATCTATGAGAGCCAGGGTAGATATGCGTGGTCGGTCATCGAGGCGCATCCGCTTCTGTTCCTATGGACGACGACGAAGGGAGCCGTTGCAAATCTCTTCGGTCCGTCAAATCTGTCCCATTTATTCGGTTTGGACAATGTGGCGCTGCGCACATCCCTCATGAACGGAGAATTATCGGGCCACTCTCCAGCTCAGTGGATTCTGGCTCTGTCCTCTTGGGCATATGGTCTGGGATTCTTGATGATTCTCTATATGGGGATCATGGTGCTTTTGAGCTGCCAGGGTTTGAGATCCGCCGGTGCAATCCTCTTGGCCCTCACTGCCGTGTACATCATCGTGGTGAGCAGCGGACCTGAAGCCTACAGTCGGTTTAGGGCTCCCATTATGCCGCTGTTGTGCATTCTAGCCGCAGAAGGGTTTATGGCATGGGCAAGGGCGCCACTAGAGCATCCAGGCAGTGACAAGCTTCGGCAAGTAGCATAGAGAGGAATACTGTGCGAACTACGAATAACTTTCCATGGGAGGGCAGGTACAGATCAAATTGCGGTCTCCATAGGCTTCGTCAATTCGTCCGACGTGGGGCCAGAACTTGTGTTCTTTGACCCATGGTGCGGGGTAGGCAGCCTGCTCACGGCTATAGGGCCGATCCCATTCGGATGCGGTGACGGTCTGAGCCGTATGGGGGGCGTTCTTGAGCATGTTATTCGTGCGGGGCTGGCGCCCATCGACGATGTCTTGGATTTCGGCACGGATGAGAATCATCGCGTTGCAAAACCTGTCCAACTCGGCTTTCGACTCACTTTCTGTCGGTTCAATCATTAAGGTGCCTGCGACGGGGAACGATACCGTCGGGGCATGGAATCCGTAGTCCATTAAGCGCTTCGCCACATCCATTGCCTCCACGCCGGCCGTCTCCTTGAACTGACGCAGATCGAGAATGAACTCGTGGGCCACGAAACCCGATGTTCCGGTGTAGAGGATCGGGTAGTATTTTTCCAATCGCTTGGCCATATAGTTAGCGTTCAAGATGGCCACCTGCGTCGCCTTCGTCAAACCATCGCGTCCCATCAACGCGATATAGACCCAGGAAATCGTTAAGATGCTCGGGCTGCCGTAGGGCGCCGCCGAGACCGGGCCAATCGATTCAGTTCCACCAAGGCCTATGACAGGATGACCGGAGAGAAAGGGAGCCAGATGACGGGCCACGGCGATCGGCCCCATGCCGGGTCCGCCGCCTCCGTGTGGAATGCAAAAGGTTTTGTGCAGATTGAGGTGGCACACGTCTGCGCCGATGTCGCCCGGACGGCAGAGGCCGACCTGCGCATTCATATTCGCACCGTCCATATAGACCTGTCCCCCATGGGTATGGACGATCTGACAAATGCGCCGCACGTCGGCTTCGAACACCCCATGTGTGGACGGATAAGTCAACATCAAAGCCGCCAGCCGCTCCCGATGCTCGGCGGCTTTGGCTTCGAGATCAGTCAAATCGACGTTGCCCTGCTTGTCACACGCCACCGGCACAACGGTCAACCCGACCATCGATGCACTGGCTGGATTGGTTCCGTGGGCCGAAACGGGAATGAGACAAACATCGCGATGAAATTCGCCTTGGCTGCGATGGTACGCCCTGATCACCATCAACCCGGCATACTCGCCTTGCGAACCAGCATTGGGTTGTAGCGACACGGCGGAGAATCCGGTAATTTCGGCCAACCGGGCTTCCAGCTGACGAAACAGCTCCTGATAGCCCTTGCTCTGCTCGAGCGGCGCGAACGGATGCAGGCGGGAAAATTCAGGCCAGGTGACCGGCAGCATCTCCGACGTGGCGTTCAGCTTCATCGTGCAGGACCCAAGCGGAATCATGGAATGGGTCAACGAAAGATCCCGTGCTTGCAGGCGATGGAGATATCGCAGCATCTCGTGCTCGGCGTGATAGCGGTTGAACACCTCATGGGTGAGGTAGGGACTCGTTCTGGCCAGATTAGCTGGAAAACTCGTGGCGACGGTTTGGCTTAACTCACGAACCGTAAACGGCAGGCGCTCGTGGCCGACAAACACCTCCATCAGGCGCCGAACGTCGTCTTCTCCCGTCGTTTCATCGAGTGAGATGCCGAGCGAATCGTCTTCATGCCGGCGAAGATTGAGGCCCTGTTCGTCCGCCCGCACGAGGATCTGCTCGCTTCGGGTCTTGGTCACACGCACGCGAATGGTATCGAAGAATTCTTGGCTGCCGATATCGAAGCCGAGTTGTCGCAGGCCGACCGCGAGAATCACGGCGAGACCGTGAACCCGTTCGGCAATCCGCCGCAGCCCCTCGGGCCCGTGATAGACCGCATACATGCCCGCCATGATGGCCAGGAGCACCTGAGCTGTACAGATATTGCTCGTGGCCTTTTCCCGTCTGATGTGCTGTTCGCGGGTTTGCAGCGCCAGTCGGTAGGCAATACGTCCCATCCGATCTTTGGAGACGCCGACGATGCGCCCCGGCATCTGTCGCTTATAGTCTTCTTTCGAGGAAAGAAATGCGGCATGGGGACCGCCGAATCCCATCGGCACGCCGAACCGTTGGCTGGACCCCACCGCGATATC
Source organism: uncultured Nitrospira sp. (assembly GCA_946479785.1). The sequence continues at coordinate 8,185 of CAMLHQ010000055.1, read as the reverse complement.
GGCGCCGAAGTCACCCGGCGGACGCAATAGCGTGAGCGCCAACAGATCAGTTGCGACAACCACTAGCATCCCGGCTTTGTGCGCCTGCTCGACCAGTGCGCGATAGTCGCCGACATAGCCGTCTGTAGCCGGGTATTGCAACAGAAGGCCGCTCAGCCGCTGGTTGCCGAAATCAATGGTCTTCGTGCGACCGATATGAAGTGTGATGCCCAGCGGTTCCGCCCGCGTCCGCATGACCGCAATCGTCTGCGGATGGCAATCCTGCGACACGAAAAATTCTTTTCGTTCCTGGCCGGCGCTGCGAGCGATTGCCAGACACATCGTCATGGCTTCTGCCGCGGCCGTCGCCTCATCCAGGAGTGAAGCGTTAGCCATAGGCAGCCCCGTCAGGTCGGTGACCATCGTCTGGAAATTGACCAACGCTTCCAACCGTCCCTGGGCGATTTCCGCCTGATACGGGGTGTATTGGGTGTACCAGCCAGGATTTTCAAGAACGTTCCGCTGGATGACGCCCGGCGTGATGCAATCGTAATAGCCCATGCCGAGAAAAGACCGATAGATGCGATTCTCCTCTGCGAGTCCGCGCAACTCCTGCAACACTGATTGCTCGCCGCGATGCAGAGGGATGTCCAGGGCACGACTGAATTGAATGTCGCGCGGTACTGTTGCATCACTCAACGCCTGTAGCGACTGGAGACCGAGCAACGCGAGCATTTCTCGCACGTCGGCTTCAGTCGGTCCGAGATGACGATGCACAAACGTGTCGGTTGGGTTCAAGAATTCAGGAGTCGCCATGAGAGGTGGTTAGCCATCTGACCGTGCTGGTTCGCGATGAAATCTGGATGCCACCCGAAGATTATCATGCTCGCCCCCTCTTCTCCAAGTGGAGATCGCCACACGACCCAGCCTGTTGAGTCTTCATAGGGACAGACCAGACCGGCCTCCCTCTCCTGACAAGCTTCCCAACACAGAGATCTACTGGAAATCGATAGCGGCAGGTTTGCTATAATCCTTCATCACCATGCGTATCCTGGTCATTGAAGACGAAACGAAAGTGGGCTGCTTCGTCAAGCGGGCGCTCGAAGAGGAGAGTTATGCCGTCGACTTGTGCGAAGACGGCGCCAAGGGGTTGGAGATGGCGCTCGCAACCAATTACGATTCGATCGTCGTCGATCTGATGCTGCCATCGCTATCCGGATTGGATATTGTGAAAGGCATTCGTCGCGAACGGATTCAGACCCCGATCCTCATCCTGACCGCGCAGTCGCAGGTCGATCAGCGAGTGAAAGGTCTCGATGCCGGAGCCGACGATTATTTGACCAAACCGTTTGCGATTGACGAACTCTTGGCGCGAGTCCGTGCGCTGCTCCGCCGAGGCGCGACTGACACTCCCGGTGTGCTACAGATCGATGACCTGATCCTGAATCCGGCAACGCGCGAAGTGACAAGAGGCGGGCAGCGCATCGATCTGACTTTGAAAGAATATGCCTTGCTTGAATACCTCATGCGCCATACCGGCCGAGTCCTCACACGTCCCATGATCTCTGAGCACGTGTGGAACCAAGACTTCGATACCTTCACGAACGTCATCGATGTCTACGTCAACTATCTCCGCAACAAGGTCGACCGCGGACGAACCAAGAAGCTCATTCATACGATCCGAGGCAGCGGCTACATGCTGAAGGCCGATTAATGCCACTGCGGCTCCGACTCACCCTCTGGTACGGCAGCGCCCTCGCGTTGATTCTCATCGCCTTCTCGACCGTCCTCTATTTTGTCACGGCCAGAAGCCTTCGCGATGCGCTCGATCAATCATTGGAAGAAACTGCCGCGGCCGCCGTCCGCTCGCTTGAAGAACGCGGGTTCCTGCCGCTCATCGACGAAGACGAGCTCATGTCTCAATTTCCCGAACTCGCGCGCATCGACAAGTTCTTCCAGATTTTCAGTCCCTCAGGCACAATCACGATCCGCTCCCCGAACGTGAAGCAACATGAACTGCCGCTCAGCCGCCGAGCGCTCGAAGTGGCCTTTTCCGGGCAAACCATCTTCGAGTCCGCCAAATATCCCAAGGAACCTCCGCTCCGCCTGATCTCCGTGCCGATCATCTACCGGGGCAACCTGCTCTACATCGTGCAGGTCGGCACCTCCATGGAATCAGTCGATCAAACGTTGAACCGACTGCTGCTGGTCCTCCTGGTCACCATGCCGCTCGCGTTGGCCGTCTCGCTTGCCGGAGGCTGGTTTCTTGCCGGACGGGCACTGCGCCCGGTAGATGCGATTACTCTGGCGGCACAACGGATCTCCGGCGGCGATTTGACGCAACGATTGAACGTGCCCGCTTCGGTCGACGAGATTGGGCGATTGGCCAGCACGTTCAACAATATGATTGCACGATTGGAAACGTCGTTTCGGCAGATTCGTCAATTCAGCAGCGATGCGTCCCACGAATTGCGGACTCCGCTGACGGTCATGAAGGGCGAGACAGAGTTGGCACTGCGCCGGCCTCGCGAAGCCGGCGACTATACCATCGTGCTGGAGAGCAACCTTGAAGAAATCGACCGAATGACGCGCATCGTCGACGAATTGCTTTTCCTTTCACGCGCCGACATGGGTGAAGTGAAAATGGAGCGCCTGCCGGTCAAGCTGGAATCCCTGCTGGAAGATATCCATCGGCAAGCCTCGCTCCTCGGCCAGGAACGGGATATCCAGGTGGTGCTCGGGTTGATGATGCCAGCCGTGGTCTTAGGTGACGAATTGCGGCTGCGCGAGCTCTTCCTTAATCTCGTCGACAACGCGGTCAAATACTCGAAGCCGGGCGGTTCGGTTGACATGTCGTTGACGACCGAGTCCGACCAGGCCAAGGTCACTATCGCCGACCAGGGCATCGGGATTTCGCACGAAGACCAAAAGAGGATTTTCGATCGCTTCTACCGCACCGACGACGCCCGCGCCCATACGAAAAAAGGCACAGGCCTGGGCCTGGCCATCTGTGCCTGGATCGTTGAATCGCATCATGGCCGTATCGAGGTGCAGAGCGAGATCCATAAAGGCTCGACTTTTACGGTCACTGTGCCTCTTTCTTCCGCTTCCTCTTAACAACTTCTAATACTCTCCTAATCGCTCTCTCATCCCCGGTTGCTACGGTCTTTTGTATGTAATTTTCCAGACGGCCTTTTCTGGCAACTCTCATCAACAAGGAGGACGTATGAGTCAGCTCGTTCAAAGAACTCTGGGCATCGCGATCAGCATGGCCGTGCTCAGCGCGGTCTTTTTTGTCGGCAGTCAATCGTTGGTCCCATCTCCGGCTTCGGGAACACCTGCCCCCGCAGCGGTCGCCAGTCCCGTCGCGGCTCTCCCCGCCAATGGCTTCACGGAAGTCGCGAAAGCCGTGACACCAGCGGTCGTGAATATTACGACGGTCATAAGTGAGAAGGTGACCGACGGACGATCTATGCCGGATGAGCTTCGGGAACGAATGGAAGAATTCTTCGGAGGTCCGAACGGCCCGTTCGGACCGCGCGGCTTTCGAGGACCACAAGGTCCAGGAGAACCACCTCGAGGCCATCGTGGCGGCGGGCAAGGTTCCGGTGTGATTGTCTCGCCCGACGGCTATGTATTGACCAACAACCATGTGATCGACGGCGCGCGGGAAGTGACCGTCACCCTGCCGGACAAGCGTGAATTTCAAGGCAAGATCGTGGGTACGGACCCGAAGACCGATCTGGCGGTCGTGAAGATCGATGGACAGAATTTACCGAGCGTGGCTTGGGGCGACGCCTCGAAACTCCAGGTCGGTGAATATGTCCTGGCAGTCGGCAACCCGTTCGGTCTGAATTCGACGGTGACCCTCGGCATCGTGAGCGCTCTTGGCCGCGGCCGCATGGGTATCACGCAGTATGAAGACTTCATTCAAACCGATGCCGCCATCAATCCCGGCAATTCCGGCGGCGCCTTGGTCAACACCAGAGGCGAACTCGTCGGCATCAACACAGCCATCTTTTCCCAAAACGGCGGCTATCAGGGAGTTGGCTTTGCTGTTCCCACCAGCATGAGTAAGCCGATCTATGAAAGTTTGATCAAGACCGGGAAGGTGGTACGGGGCTTCCTTGGAATCGGCATTCAGGACCTGAATCATGACCTAGCCAAGTCTTTCGGGATCAAGGACTCCAAGGGCGCCCTCGTCAGTGATGTGAGGGAGGACGGTCCGGCCGACCAGGGCGGCCTCAAGCAAGGTGATGTCATCACGTCGTATCAAGGATCACCGGTGGAAGACTCCGTGGCCTTGCAGCGGATGGTGACTAGCACATCGGTGGGGAGCAAAGTGCCGATCAAGATCATGCGCGACAGCCGCGAGAAGGAGTTAACGATTACGATCGGTGAGCAACCCGATACCACTAAGACTGCCAAGGCCGAGGCCGGCGAAAAAGACTATGCATTCGCCGGTGTGGCAGTGCAGGATCTGGACAAGGATACGGCCAAGGAACTGGGGATGAAAGGTAAGGCGCAGGGCGTGGTCGTGACCAGCGTCGAACCGGACAGCGGCGCAGATAAGGCCGGTCTTATGCCCGGCGACGTGATTCGTGAGATCAATCGGCAGCCAGTGAAATCGGTGAAGGAGTTTGAGAAGGTTTCTTCGGCTGTCAAGAAAGGCGACAATGTGTTGATTCTGATCAATCGAAGAGGCAATGCATTGTTTCTGAGCGCGAAAGTGTAATCTACTCTACGGGGATGGGCGCAACCCCATCCCCGTATTCCTGAAATTGCTAATCGAACACCACGGTTTTTCGTCCATACACCAGCACACGTCGTTCGATGTGGCGGCGCACCGCGCGGGCCAGCACGATTTCCTCAAGATCACGTCCCTTTCTCACAAGATCCTCGACGGTATCGCGGTGCCCCACCCGGATGACATCCTGCTCGATGATGGGTCCTTCATCCAGGTCTTCCGTGGCATAGTGGGCGGTCGCTCCGATAATTTTCACACCGCGGTCGTACGCCTGCCGATAAGGGTTCGCGCCGATGAAGGCCGGCAGAAACGAGTGATGGATGTTGATAACAGGGCAGCCAACTTGCGCCAAAAATTTTCCACTCAGGATTTGCATGTATCGGGCCATGACGACCAACTCAACCCGCCGTTCCTTCAACACGGAAATGACTTGCTGTTCCTGCTGCGGCTTGGTCTCTTTGGTCACAGGAAAGACTGAAAACGGAATGTTGAACAGTTCCGCCCAACTGGCGCAGGTGTCATGGTTGGAAATGATGACCGGAATGTCAACGTGCAGTTCATCTCGCCGCTGCCGCTGCAACAAATCCGCCAGGCAATGATCCTGCTTTGACACCAACATGCCCACGCGAGTGCGATGCCTGGATGCATGAACCTCGTACTGCATCTCGAAGACCTTGGCAATCGACGCGAACGCCGACGGAATCTCATCAACGGGGAGCTGCAACCCTTCGGTGGCAAACTCCATCCGCATGAGAAAATCATTGGTCTCTTCGTCCGTATGATGGTCAGAGTCCAGGATATTCCCGCCGAAATCATGTATGAACCCTGAGACCCGGGCGACAATACCCTTCCGATCCCTACAGTGGATGAGCAGGACAACAGAATCTTTTCGCTGGGCGGTCATTCGTGGTTGCTCTCGCAGATGCGCCGATGTTCCAGGAGTTTCGGCAGGATCAGGAAAGGACGTGGCCGACCAGATCGTAGGTCGCCGCATCGGTGATTTTGACTTTCACTAAGTCGCCGGGTTCTGGACGGGCTGCGTCACGGCGTGCACTGAGTGGGCGGGTGAGATTATCTGTTCTCTGATTGATATACACTACCCCATCGATCTCCGGCGCCAGCCCTTCGTGCCGTCCTTCGAGCAGGTGCTCGGTGTCTTCAGCAGGACCGTCAACCAGCACCTCGATGGTCGAACCGATCCGTCCCCGGCTCTTCCCAGACGCGATCACCTCTTGAACGGCGAGTAGCTCGTTTCGCCGTTCTTCCATGAGGGACCGTTCGATCTTCTCTTCGAGCCCAAGAGCCGGCGTGCCCTCTTCGTCGGAATAGAGAAACGCTGCGACCCGGTCGAACTCCATTTCCTCGACATACCGTTTCAATTCCTCAAACGCAACGTCGGTCTCACCGGGGAACCCCACGATGAACGCCGTGCGGAATGTGACGCCGGGGATACGACTCCTGATGCGCTCTACTAACCTCTCGATGGCCGCTCGATCGCCCAATCGATGCATTTGTTTGAGCATACGGTCGTTGATGTGCTGCAGCGGCATATCGATGTACTTCGTTATGGTCTCTTCTCCCGCATAGAGATCCAACAGCTCATCCGTCACTTGCTGCGGATACAGGTAAAAGGGCCTGATCCAGCGCAGATGTTTGATCTTCACCAACTCTCGCAACAATGAGACGAGACCCTGCCGCAGACCGAGATCGATGCCATAGTTCACTGTGTCTTGAGAAATCAGATTGATTTCTTTGACGCCTTCTTCGGCCAGTCCTTGCGCCTCCGCCACGATGGATTCGATCGGCCGGCTGCGCTGCTTGCCCCGCATGAGCGGGATCGCACAAAAGGCACAGTTGCGGTTACAGCCTTCGGCGATCTTCACATAAGCACTGTGCGGGTTACCCAGACGAAGGCGGGGCGCCATCTCATCATAAAGATAAGGTGGTTTGCTGATCCACAGCCGCTGATGCCTCTTTTTCGGCGCGAGGAGATTGCGACAAATCTCGGCAATCTTCCCGAACTCGCCGGTGCCGACGACGCCGTCGAGTTCCGGCAGTTCTTTGAGCAGATCACCTTGATAGCGCTGTGCCAGGCATCCAGCCGCGATGAGGACTCGACAGCTTCCTGTCCTCTTCAATTGGCCATGCTCGAGAATGGTGTTGATCGATTCCTGCTTGGCCTCTTCGATGAATCCACAGGTATTGATGATGACGACTTCTGCCTTGTACGGATTCCCTGTCAGCTCGAAACCGTCTGCCACGAGCGTGCCCAGCATCACTTCCGAATCGACCTGGTTCTTGGAACAGCCCAGATTCACAAAGCCGATCGTGGTCTTCGCACCAACTGTAGAAGCGGATTTGGTCCGTTTGGGACGATCCACATGAATGAGAGATTGGCTCATAAGCCGATTAGTCTACGGGACGCTTGAAAAGGCTGTCAATGAGACCCTTGCGTGGGAGAGGCCGATTCCCCTATGGTGCGGCTATGATCCGCACGTTCCAAGGCATCAGGCCTACCATTCCCGCATCCTGTTTCATTGAAGATACCGGCGTCGTGATCGGTGACGTGGTGATGGGCGAACAGTGCAGCGTCTGGTTCCACGCGGTCATTCGCGGTGATGTGCACTATATCCGCCTTGGCAACCGGACCAACGTGCAGGACCTTTGCATGTTGCACGTGACCCACGATACCCATCCGCTGATCATCGGCAACGACGTGACGATCGGACACAACGTGGTTCTCCATGGCTGCACGATCAAGGACCGCGTGCTAATCGGCATGGGGGCCATCATCATGGACGGGGCGGTCATCGGAGAGGATTCCGTGGTGGGCGCCGGCGCATTAGTCACGGAGGGAACAATCGTTCCACCCAAGAGCTTGATTCTCGGCTCGCCGGCCAAGGTCAAGCGGACGGTGACCGAGAAAGAACTGGTGTGGATCAAAGAATCGTCGGACAACTATGTGAAATATGCCAGCCAATACATGGGTGATTCTTCGAAAGCGAAAACCGGTTTTCAGATTTGACGGCCGCGTTTCTTACCGATCGTTATAAAACAGACCGGATCACCGACTAACGCAGTAGGATAGTGTCGGCGTTCGACAAGATAGGGAATCTTCTTCCGGTGACACCAATCCGCAATCCAGACGACCTCCTCAGTCGAAGTCGTAACTAAGCCTGGTAGTCGCAATTTCGGCATGCAACGGTTCACAATCGATTGCACAATCTTCCGTTCCTTCTCAAACCGTGCGGGATTGAATGTCACCGGATCTGCCCGCCCATAGGACAGAGGCGCGACATGCGGGAACCGTTCCGGATCGTTTAACACGCTGACGATCCAAAGATGGTCGAACTTTCCTTCCACCTTGCCGGCATCTTTTGCATGGAACCGCACAGGCATCCCACTGCAAGTACGATTGAGAGAGGCGACTTCCGATCGCCGAAGATTACACGGGAACAC
>CAMLHQ010000054.1 GCA_946479785.1 uncultured Nitrospira sp. | reverse complement strand
CGGTGGAGCGCCTTCATCGCGCACCTTTAGCGATCTGAAAGGCGACAGCATGTGGTACTTGAACGCCGATGTTGGGCGCCGCGTATTTGAGTTTCCTCATTCACGCGGCTGGCTGGATCTGTTTGCCGGCTATCAATACTGGTATCAGCGCTATACGGCAAACGGTATTGGACAGATTATCTGTTCGACGGCAGGTCAAACGGTGGATCTCGATCCCAACCGGCCCGGCACCCAACCGCTTTGCAGTCCGAACAGTTCGCTCAGCAGCTCCGTCACCGTCATTACCAATACGACGAATTGGCACTCTATCCGGTTGGGAGGAGCAACCGAGTACCGTCTCACGCGTCGGTTCAGCGTGCAAGGGATGGTGGCGCTCATTCCAATCAGCATCGTCGACAATAAGGACATTCACCATCTTCGAAGCGATCTCAGTCAAGATCCGAGCATTTCGATGTTTGGATATGGCTTTGGCGCCGATGCTGATGTGGGGGCCCGCTTCATGATTGTGAAAAACTTTTATGCGAACGTCGAGTATCGCGTCTGGTGGAATCGGATGATCGATGGAAACGTCACCTTTCACGACGTTTCCGGTCCTTCACAGGAGTTTCCCCTCACGCAGTTCCAATCTTTTCGCCATGGGCTGACGTTCGGCCTGAATTATTCCTTCTAGCACTTTGTTTAGCAGCCTGCGACTGCTTGTGAAAAGCTAGTTGGCAGGAGGCTGATTTAGCGGCGGCGGCCGGAGGGCATGGTCTCGTCCTCGTAGCGGGCGAAGAGCCGTTTGGCTTCCGGGTGCCAATGGCCGGCGTGACCATGAGGGATGCCGATCGTGCGGAAGAGCGGGGTGAGCTTACCGTCAGGGTGCAGATAGCCTGCGCGCAACGGCACGGTTCGTTTGCTGTGCTTGATCAGATGGCAGGCAGTCGAGCGAATCGATGTGAGCCAATCGGCGATATCGTGCGGATTGCCGATCGATGCTGAAAGAAGCAAGAGCCTGGCTTGCGTTGGACAAAAGATGATGGTTTCCTCCCAGACGACTCCGCGCTCGGGATCGGCTAAATATTGAGACTCGTCCAGAATCACCAGGCCCAAAGTATCCAGCCGCACATCGATTTCGCCGCCAGCTGCATCATACAGCAGGTTTCTCAATATCTCTGTGGTCATGATCAGCAGAGGCGCTTGGCCATTCTCGCGACGATCGCCTGTCAAGATCCCGACGCGGTCGCCGCCAAATATGCGAGAGAACTCGGTGAATTTTGTATTCGAAAGGGCCTTCAGCGGTGAGGTATAAATCACCGTCCGGTTTTCTTCCATGGCCCGACGAGCCGCTTCCACCGCGACATAGGTCTTTCCGCTTCCCGTCGGCACACTGACGACCACGTCACCGGTTTGCAGTTTCGCCAGCGCATCGTCTTGCCATGCATCCGGAACGAACGGTTGTGGAGGAGGCACGCCGATACCTTCAAGCCAGGATGCGAGCGTGACGGCCGCCTCATGATGTTCTGGTTCGTGATGAACAGGTGGTGCTCGTCGTGCTTGCTGGGCTTGTCCCGGATGTTGAGCCGACTGTCGATGATGACCGGACGGTGCGGCCGGCTTAGTCTGGCCTTCAGCGATGAGTGCCATGAGGTCCGACTCGAATCCGGCGCGATTCTCTGCCGAATGCCGCAGCAGAAGTTCGATCAACCGTCGCTTGCCTGCGCGAAAATGCCTGTGCACCCGTCCACGTGCGAGACGATGCAGCAGAGCGATTGGTTGCCGAACGAGAAGTTGTTCGAGTTCTTCGGTTGTCACGGCAATTCCTCTAATACGCCACGGCGGAGGATCGCGATCGCTTGTGACGCGCAGTCCGCCAAAGCCGGGTGCGTCTCCCTGAGCGTATGGAGCTGCGAAAGAAATTCCAAGGTGCGCGCAAGCAAGCGATAGATGTCGCCTTCAGCCATCGTGGTTGTTTTGCAGAGTCCGATCCATGTGAGAGCGGGATTGCCGATCCATTGCTCGGTAACGGCGGCGATATCGGCGCGCAAGAGCGGAGGATCTTCATGGGGTGAGAGCGATTCCGCCAATTTTCTCACCTGTCCCAACAAAGAACCCAGTCCTGTGCTGATGCGAGGGAAGGCTCCCGGCCGGTCGTCGTCATGGGCGATGCTCGACATCACCGCGGCGAGGAGGGCCGGCGAGGCACCCGTAAAGGCTTCGGCGCGAATCAATTCGGTAATGAGCAATGAATGGTCGATGCGAATCAGCCTGGCCCATTCACCGGCCTCAGTCAGATGGGCGCTGGTCGAGAGATAGCCGAAATGCTGCAACGTATCGATCTTTTCCTGGAAGCGATGCCACAGGCTTGTCCGAAGGGCTTGGATCGCCTTCATGGTGCGCTGTTGCTCTTGGCGAAGCTTCGACGCGTGGGCGTGATCTTTCTGGCAGGCGGATCGTGAGGGACACGTTGGACAAGAGAAATCACCCAGCGTTTGCACGATCGAGTCAGGAATCGGTTCATGGTCCTTTGGGATTAGAATAGGAAGTGTCGGAAGTCGAGTTGGAAGATCCTCCAATTCTCTGAGCATGGCCTCGATGCTGTCCGGAGTGCACCATGGATAGACAGGTGCCTCCACGCAATCGAGCACCCGGTCGAACACGTCGGTCACAATCGCCGCAGGACATTCGGTGATGGCGCCTCCAGGACGCAGCAGGGTCACCATCGGACTTTTTTGCCCTTTGCTGCGATATTGTCTGAGTACCACGCCGCGGTTCTTCGACAGGCCTGCAATACGCCCCGGCGTCAAAAAGTGGAAGCGCGCGGCAATTTCGGGCGGCTCATGTTTTCTGACTGGGATCCGATGTGACCGCTGGCGGCGTACTTGGTCGAACAGCTGCCACTGGGAAATCCAGTCGGTGCAGACGCGTGGGCCGTAGGGCTCCATCTGTTGGTGCAGGTCGTCGAGTTTGCGCTCGAGGACTTCGGCGCGTTGGTTCAGTTGAAACTGCGCAAAACTCTTGGCCAGGATGGATTGCATCTGATCGAGGGGATGGGCCTTGAGAAGATTCAACACCATCGGATAGCTGATGAGGAATTGGCTGTTGATCGCTTCAGGATGACCCGTGAATCCCTTGGTCAAAACACCCAAATCGATATAGGGAGACGGTGTGACGATGGCGAAGCCGACCAAGTCTTTGCCCCGGCGACCGGCGCGCCCTGCAATCTGCTGCACTTCCCCTATTGTCAAGTCGGTGAAGTCGCGGGCTTTGCGAATGCTCGACTGGGTAATGACGACAGTACGGGCGGGAAAATCGACGCCGGCCGCCAAGGTAGTGGTGGCAAACACGGCATCGAGACAGCCGTTCCGCATGAGCTCTTCGACGGCGATCTTCCATGAAGGCAGATGGCCTGCATGGTGAGCCGCCACGCCTATGCGCTGAACCGTGGGAATCAGCGCGTGTTCGGCAATGCTCGGATATTGGGTGATCACCTGTTCCAAGACTTTGGCAATGGCCTCCTGGCGGGCCGGCGGCAAAAAAGATTGGGAGTGGTCAAACGACTCCATTGCCTCGTCGCAGGCGCGTCTCGACGTCAAGAACACAATGGCCGGGGTCAGGCGTTTCTGCCGAAGGGCGTCGACGAGGTCAACCGGATGAATCGAGGGAGGCATGCAGTTTCATTCCCTTTGAGATGACGACAAGACCGGACTCCGTCACCTTGAAGCGCTGGGCATCGGCGTCGCGATCGTAGCCGATTTCGGTTTTGGGGGGGATGATGACGTCTTTGTCGATGATGGCGCGTTTGATACGGCAATGCTCGCCGATGACGACGTTCTCCATGATGACGGATTCCCGCACGTCGGCATGGTCTTGAACCCGGACGTTGGGAGAGAGGACCGATGTTTGCACTCTGCCGCCGGAGATGATGCAGCCACCGCAGACGATCGAATCGAGCGCCACTCCCATCCGGCCCCCCTGGTAATCCTGGGCGAAGACGAACTTTGCCGGAGGAAACTGGCCTTGATAGGTTCGAATCGGCCACTGCTGATCGTATAGATTGAACAGCGGATCGACCGCCACCAGGTCGAGATTCGCCTCCCAATAGGCGTCGAGTGTGCCGATATCGCGCCAGTACTTGACATCTTTCTTATTCGCGTCGTGAAATTTGAACGCGTACACACGGCGGGCCCGGGCGGCGATCATGCGTGGAATGATGTTCCGGCCGAAATCGTGCGCCGTGTCTTCCTGGGCGTCGGCGGCCAGTTCCTCGCGCAGACTCTTTGCGCGAAAGAGATAAATACCCATTGACCCGAAGGCTTTGGTGGCATCCCCTGGAATAGGGGTGGCCTGTTCGGGTTTCTCGTTGAATTCCATCACTTTGAAATCTTCATCGACGCTCATGACGCCGAAGCGGCTGGCTTCTTCGATCGGAATGTCGATCGCGCCAACCACCACGTCTGCGCTCTTGGCGATCAGCCAATGGAACATTTCCATATAGTTCATCTTATAAATGTGATCGCCGGCCAGCACCAGCACGTATTCCGCCTGGTCGGTATCGAGTAGAAACAAGTTCTGGTACACGGCGTCGGCGGTGCCGCGGTACCATTCCTCGCTAATCCGCTGCTGGGGCGGAATCGAGGCGATGAATTCGCCGAGTTCGGCGTTGTAGACATCCCAGCCGGTTCGAATGTGACGGTCGAGCGAATGTGATTTGTACTGGATCAAAACCGCGACTTTTCGCAGCCCGGAGTTGAGGCAATTGCTCAGTGTGAAATCGATGATGCGGTACTTCCCGCCAAACGGCACCGCCGGTTTCGCTCGGTGTTCTGTGAGAGGGTGCAGCCGTTCTCCGCGCCCACCGGCCAGCACCATCGTAAAAATGTCCTGCATGGCAGGATTGTAGCAGGACCCCCTACAAATAGAAAGAAAGCGAATCCGTTGACTTCCATGGTGGGTCAGATGATACTACGGTCGAGCAACAATGAGGCGCTCGGCTGAAGGGGTGGATATGAAACAAGATGTGTTAGTGACGTCGCTTGCGAAAAAACCTGAGGTGTTGCCGAAGAAAAAGAACGCACCCGAGACTCAAGACGCTCTCCTGTGGCGTTTGGAACATCTCGAGTCTCAAATGCAAAAACTCTCGGAACTGGTGCGGGACCATGCCGAAGATGTCGACCGGTTGGTCCGGATCGTCGCCGAAGATCGGAACGCCATCCGTCAGCAGCTGTTGCGGAAACACCACGAACAGGTCCGCGTCCGGAAACATTTGCGCGCCTCGAATTCAAAACCGGGACTGGATTTGTAATTCATCAATACCTGAATAATTGGTACCTGCGCGCCGTGCAAAAAACTCCACACCGTTGACTCCCTCCACATTTCACTTAACTCAGTCTCTCATCTTCTTCGGTGCGATGATCTTCAGGGGTGAATCAAAGACTAAGTGCTGATTTTGTAAGAGATAATTTGCATCATAGGTAGGACACTGTATAATGCAGCTATCTTTCCCATGGGATCATGAGGTGCGTTCCATCATCGCCTCTACGCGCAATGGGTTATGTGCGAGGAACCATACGTGTTTCTGGACGATAGGCGATGGGCGGCTCGTTCTTGTTGCGCCTTCATAGCCGGCATTCTTTCCTTCTCCCTGTCTCAGGCGTGGTCAGCGACGCCGCCGGTCCCTCCGGCGGCTGAACAGCACGCCTCCGCTCAGCAATCGACTAGGCTCAGTCTCAATGATGCACTGGCGCTGTTTCTCCAACAGAACCTGGACCTCCTGATCGCCAAGTATGGGATTGAATATAGTAAGGGTCAGCAAATCACGGCGAAGTTGTTTCCGAACCCGGTCATGTCGATCGGCACACTGAGTTCATATACACAAGGTCGAACCCTTGGCACCAGCGGGCAACTCTTCATCCAAGCGCAGCAGCTGTTTGAGCTTGCCGGCAAGCGAGGCTATCGAATTGAAAGCGCCGGATTCGGCACGCAATCGACTGAAGCAGCGTTTGAAGATGCCATACGCCAGTTGGGCTTTACTGTGAAGGACAGTTACTATCGCGTGCAGCTTGCTCAACGGCGGTTGGCCTTGGCTGAAGAAAACCGTGATCGGTTTTCTCGGATTCTCGACATCAATACGATCCGGTTTAAAAAAGGCTATATTGCAGAGGTCGATCTTATCCGGATCAGATTGCAGATGGTCGATTTCCAATCACAAGTGATCCAGTCGTTGCAGGAGGCGGAATCGGCTCGCGGCGACCTGCGCCAGCTGCTTCGGCTTTCGCCGAGGACGACCCTGGAGTTGACGACGGATCTCGAGTTTCGGCGCATCGACCCTGATATTGGAAAGTTGCGGGATACTGCAATGGACATGCGTCCGGATGTCCGTTCGAAGCGCTTTACCCATTCGCAACGTGAAGCGGATTTGCGCCTGGCGAAAGCCTACCGCGTGCCGGATGTCACGGTAGGAACAGGTTACGCGATCCAAGGGTCGCAGGGACCGGATAACCCTCAACAGTGGGCTCTGAACCTCGGATTGCCCTTACCCTTATTTAATCGGAACCAAGGCGGTATCAGGCAAGCCGAAGTGGCCGTTCAAACGGCGGAAGCAGACTTGAATAAGGCCCTCAATCTAGTTGAGAATGAAGTGGAAGTGGCCTATCGGAACCTCCTGCAAAGTCGGCGGCTCGTGGAGGCTTATGTGGGCGGCGTCTTGGATGATGCGCGGGCAACATTCACAATTGTAGAACGGGCCTATGAGCGTGGAGGGGCGACCATACTCGATCTGCTTGATGCAGCCCGGACCTCACGGACCATTCAGCAAAATTACATCGAAGCGTTATTCAATTACCAGCGAAACGTCCTTCAGCTGGAATCTGCTGTAGGACAAGAGATTGCTTCATGATGAAAAGATTGTTGCATACATGCGCCGTCATCCTTCTTCTGACCTCTGCTGCCTGCGGGAAGGCAGATCAACCGGCGAATTCAGATGCAGCCACCCCGCCGCACGCTAAGAACGGTGCAGCGCCGCATGAATCAGCTCCGCGAGTCGAGACAGCACTGGTCGATTACAGCGGCTCGCAGCAGGACCTTAGTTTAGCGGGGAAAGTCGCCTATGGCGAGGATCGATATTCTAAAATTTCATCTCCCTTGCAAGGTCGTGTGGTCGAGGTACGAGCTCATTTGGGCGATCGTGTGAAGGCCGGAGCCACCTTGCTGGTGGTCGATAGCCCGGACATTGCCCAAGCCTATTCAGAGTACGTGAAGGAACACTCGGATTTGCAGTACGCAACCCGTTCCCATGAACTGGCGAAAGATCTTTATGCGAACAGGGCATTACCGCTTAAAGATCTAAAACAAGCCGAGAATGAACTGGTCAAGGCGAGGGCAGAGTTCCGCCGCACCAAGGAACGATTGCTTTCTTTACGTGTACCGGCCGAAGAGTTGGACAAGCCGCTGGATAAGCAGCAAATCACCTCCCGTTTTGAGATGAAGAGTCCCCTGACCGGAATCGTCGTCGAGCGTGCGGTGACACCGGGCCAATCGGTCGGGGGAGACCCGAACCAAGTGCTCTTTACCGTGGCCGACCTCGATATGCTGCAGGTTGTCGCCGACGTCTATGAACGGGATCTGGCGTTGGTCAAAGAAGGACAATTTGCCAAGGTCAAGGTCGAGGCCTATCCCGATGTCGATTTTCCTGCCACTGTGGCGTCGATCGGCGATGTCGTCGACCCGGCCAGCCGCACGATCAAGCTACGGGCCTGGGTGAACAATCAAGACCACCGATTGAAGCCTGAGATGTTCGCCCGATTGCATCTGCAAGTGGGCGATGCTACGCGGATTCTCGTCGTACCGAAAGAGTCAGTCTTGGAATCCGACGGCAAACAGTTCGTCTACGTCGTCGACGAGGCCAATCACTACATCAAGCGGGAGGTCAAGGTTTCGAATTTCACGCCGGATCAGATGCGCGTCCTTGAAGGGTTGACACCGGGCCAACGGATCGTGACAAAGGGCGCGGTGTTGATTAAGGGCCAAGAAGCCAAAGGCGGCTGACCGTTGTGTCTCCCTCCTTTCCGTAATCTCCTGGGCAAGTGAATCGATGATCGCACGTCTCGTCGAGATGTCCCTCGTCCAGCGCATTTTATTGTGTGCGCTCGGCCTCTCGTTCCTCTTCGGTGGACTCTATTCCTTTCACTTGCTGGACATCATCGCATATCCGGATCCCTCTCCCCCGATGGTGGAATTGATTACCCAAAATCCGGGATGGTCGGCCGAAGAAATCGAACGCCAGATTACAATTCCCATTGAAGTGGCGTTGACCGGCATGCCGGGCTTGACCGATATCCGGTCACTCTCTATTTTTGGATTGAGTGACATCAAAGTGTACTTCGATTTCGGCACTGACATCTTTCGCGATCGCCAAGAGGTGCTGAATCGTGTGGCATCTGTAGAGTTCCCGCCCGGCATCCAGCCGGAACTTTCTCCCTGGTGGGCCATCGCCGAAATCTATCGATACGAGATGACGGGAGAGCCGGGCGTCAGCTTGACCGAGTTGAAAACCATCCAAGACTGGCAAGTACGCCGCGCCTTTCGGCGCATTCCCGGAGTCATTGACGTGACGGCCTTTGGCGGCACGACCAAGGAATACCACGTCGACATCGATCCCGGTAAATTGATCAGCTACGGTGTGAACCTGTCTCAGGTCATGACGGCCTTGCAGAATAGCAACGCGAACGTCGGAGGAAACTATCTCACGGTGGGCGCTCAAAACTACAACGTGCGCGGGGTCGGCCTGATCAATGGGATTCAAGACATTGAAAACGTCATGGTGGCTCAAAAGGAGGGGACGCCCATTTACGTGAGGACGCTGGGGCAGGTGAACGTCGGTAGCCGAGTCCGTCTCGGGAAGGTCGGAATCGACGATCGAGACGACGTGGTGGAAGGCGTGGTGCTGTTACAGCGTGGATACAAAACGTCCCCGGTCCTCGACAAAGTCCGTGAAAAAGTGGAGGAGCTCAATGAATGGAAATTGCCGTCCGGCGTCAAGCTCAAGACGTTCTACGATCGGACGGCATTGATCCATACCACCGTCGAAACCGTGACGGATATCCTGATCAGCGGGATGGTACTTGTCTTCGTGCTGCTCTACCTCTTTTTGGGCAACTTGCGTGCGGCCGGCATTGTCGCCCTGACCATCCCGATGTCGCTGCTTTTCACCTTCGCGATGATGGTGTTGATCGGTCAGTCGGCAAATTTGATCTCCCTCGGAGCCGTCGATTTCGGCATTATTGTGGATGCGACGCTCATCATGGTGGAGAGCATTTTCTTCAATTTGGCTCACGCAAAAATGCCGGGGCTGACCGTCCATCAGCAAATCGTCCGGGCAGCGCGCCAAGTCGGTCAGCCGATTTTCTTTTCGACCGCGATCATCGTGGTCGCGTTCATCCCGTTGTTCACGATGACAGGCGTACCCGGAAAAATCTTTGCGCCGATGTCAATCACGTATGGGTTTGCCCTGGTCGGTGCACTCCTGATGGCCTTTACGCTGGCACCGGTTCTCTGTTCGTTCCTGTTGACGGGGCCGATCAATGAGGAAGATACGATGGTGGTGAGACCGTTGAGACGGTATTACCAGAGCACGCTCACCTGGGCGCTCGATCATCGGAAAGTGGTTGTCTCGCTGGCAGGGATGTTATTGATCGTCGCCCTCGTTGCCTTGCAGTTCTTAGGCGGAGAATTCATGCCGGCATTGGAAGAAGGCAACCTGTGGGTGCGGGCGACCATGCCGGTCGATATTTCCTTTAATCAAGCGGCCAGGTTGGCGAGCGATATCAGAAACATGTTTCGCGAATCTCCCGAGGTCACGACCATCGTGTCCCAACTCGGCCGTCCGGATGACGGGACTGATCCTACCAGTTTTTTTAATGCGGAGTTCTTGGCCAACCTCAAGCCACAGGCTGAATGGCGTAAGGGGTTGAGCAAGGCCAAATTGGTGGAGGAAATCGAGAGTCGATTGCAGAACATTCCGGGCGTGATTTTCAATTTCTCTCAAGTCATCCAGGACAATGTCGAAGAAGCGATGTCCGGCGTCAAGGGAGAAAATTCCATTAAACTCTTCGGAACCGATTTGAAGGCAATGGAAACGATCGCGGGCGAAATCGAAAGAGAAATGCGCCAGGTTCGTGGCGTGAAAGATCTGGGAATTTTCCGTTTGCTCGGGCAGCCGAACTTGCTGATCAAAGTGGATCGGGAGGCGAGCGCTCGCTATGGATTGCAGGTGGCGGATGTCAACGCGGTGGTGCAGGCCGCGATCGGAGGGCAGGCGGTCACCAAAGTGTATGAAGGAGAACGCTTGTTCGACCTTGTTATTCGATTCCTGCCAGAATATCGACAGGATGTCGAGGCCATCAGCAACATCTTGGTCAGCACCCCGGACGGCGCCAGAATTCCGCTGAAGCAAGTGGCGACTATTAGCACTCAGACAGGAGCGTTCATCATCTATCGTGAGAATAACGAGCGCTACATTCCTATTAAGTTCAGCGTCCGTGATCGCGATTTGGAAAGCACGGTTGAAGAAGCGCAGGGGATTCTCGCCAAGAAAATCCAACTTCCCGAGCGGTACCGCATGGAATGGGCCGGTCAATACGACCAACTGAAGGATGAGCAAAAACGGCTGGCTAAAATCGTGCCAATCAGTCTCTTGCTGATTCTCCTTCTGCTCTACATTACCTTCGACTCACTCAAGAATGCCGTGTTAGTCCTCTCGGCCGTGCCATTCGCCTTGATCGGCGGTGTGCTTGCACTCGTGGCGACCCACACAAACTTCAGCATTTCGGCGGCGGTCGGGATCATTTCGACTTTGGGCGTGGCGATTCTGGGCGGTGTGTTGTTGATTTCCAGAATTGAAGATGGCCGCCAAGCTGGACTGAATCTGCGCGAAGCGGTGATGCAAGCCGCTGCCGTCCAAATGCGGCCCATTCTCATGGCGACGGTGGGGGCTGCGATCGGACTGTTGCCGGCTGCTGTGGCCACCGGCATTGGCTCCCAGGCGCAGAAACCGTTGGCACGGGTGGTGGTCGGGGGAATGCTGACGGCGGCCTTCTTGATTCTGGTGGTGTTGCCGGTGTTATATGAAATGGTGCATCGTCGAACCGAAGACGACTAACGAAAGAGGTTGCTCGTGAGCATTGGATATAGATGGACAGCGGTGGCAGCAATGGTGATGGGATTGGCAGGGGTGATTCCCGAGGCGGCTTCAGCCGGTCATGCGGGTATCGTGCCCGTTCAAATACCTTACGAAATGCCCCCGCAGTTTCAGGACACGGCTCCGGTCGTTACCGTCCCGCAGAACACCAAACCACTGAGCCCTGAAGAATTGCAACGTGCGGAATCCTTGCTCCCGTTGTTGGAGGGCAAGCAAGAATTCTGGGCGATGGGTGAATTCGTGCACCTCGGCGAACCCAGTGTTCCCGTGTTGGTCAAGGCCTTGTCCATGCCTGGGCCCAGGACGCGATACAACGCCATCGAAACGCTGTCGATGCTCAATGCCGCCTCGGCGGTACCGGCTTTGATTACTGCAGCGAAAGACCCCAACGAGATTCCCCGCGTGCGGGAGCATGCTTTGCGGGTGGCCATCCGCCTTGACCCCTCCAAGACGCCGGAGGCGATCCAAACGATGGCGAAAGATCAGAACTCATCGATTCGGAAATCCGCAGCCTATGGATCACGCTACGTCCGTGAGAAATCAGTGGTTCCGATCTTGATCAACATGATCGCAGATGATGAGCGTTTCGTGGCGCTGTCAGCGGTCCAGTCTCTTTGGATTCTGACCCTGCACGAGACCGAATTCCACGATTGGGATGCGTCGACCAAAGCCGAACGCCAAGAATGGATGGCAGAGTGGACAGAATGGTGGAATGGAGAAAAGGAAACCTTTCAAATTCCGGAACCTAAACGGCGTTCGCAAGGGCATCAAGGGTGAATCGATGCCTTGCGGGGGAGTCGGATCGTTGCTAAGTTGCTAAAGCTGAAGGCCAGGGACATTTCATGACTGTGCTCCCCATTGCAAAGCTCGGGAATCCCGTGTTGCGGAAAGTCGCAGCTCCTGTCGATCCACGCGAGATCCGAACGAAGGAATTCCAACAACTTATCGATGATATGTTCACCACGATGCTGGAGGAACCGGGGATCGGCTTGGCGGCACCGCAAGTTTCTCGATCGATTCAGTTGGTCGTGATGGGATGTGAAGGGGAGAGCGGTTTTCCGACAACGACCTTGATCAACCCCTCGATCGTATACTATGGCCCGCAGCAAGTGGAGAATTGGGAAGGGTGCCTGAGCGTCGACGGCTTGCGCGGCAAAGTCACAAGGCCAGCGGTCGTTCGTGTCCAGGCCTTGGATCGGAACGGCAAGCCGGTCGATATCGAGGCCGACGGACTCTACTCGGTCTGTATTCAGCATGAAATGGATCATCTGATCGGGAAAGTCTTTTTGGACCGCATGACGGATATGTCCACGCTCTCCCAACTAACCGAATTCGACAAGTATTGGCGTAAGGAACCGACTCCCGTTATTTAGCCCACATCCACATGAAGGCTTCTACTGCAACTGCTGACACGTCGCTGCGACAAGCCTGGCCGCATCTTGATACACGCCCAGGCGGGCGGGCTCGCCGCTCTGTCGGTCAACATCCCCTTCAAGGATGCCTCCCTCCTTCGCGTCTCCGCGCGCCCGTCTCACATGACGTCTCAACAGTTTCGTCACGAATCCTCATGGAGAATGTGGGCTAGCACCGGCCCCCATCAATCGTTGTGAAAACCCTGCTGCGAGTTCTCCAGTATCTCCGTCCTCACCGATCGATGGTCGTCGGCACCTTTGTCTTTGCCGGGTTGACGACGGCCTTCGAACTCGTGCCGCCTTGGCTCATCAAGATTCTGATCGACGATGTGATTCAGGCCGGCAAGACGCAGTTGCTGTCAGTCGTGTTCTTTGGTCTCTGCGGCGCCTATGTCCTGCGCAATATATGCGGATCGACCAGAATCAAACTTAACAACAGTCTTGAGCAGCAGATCGTCCACGATCTGCACGTCCAGGTCTTTGACGCCCTCCAACGGCTGTCCATCAGTTTCTTCGAGAATCGGCCGACCGGCGAAATCATGTCGCGGGTGCTGAACGATACCGAGCATATGCAGCGCATATTCGTGGACGGCTTGGAGGAAATCATCACCGCCGGATTAACCTTGATCGGCATCATGATCGTGCTCTTTTGGCTCAATTGGAAGCTGGCGCTCCTCGCGTTGCTCCCGATTCCAATTTTGATTGCTGGTGCGGTGGCCTTCACCCGACGCATTCACGGACACTATCGCAATATTCGGAAGGGTTCTGCTGAGCTGAACGCTCTGCTGCAGGATTCACTGGCCGGCATTAGAGAGACGATGGGGTTCAATCGGCAGCCGTATGAACAGGACCGGTTTGATAAGAAGAGCGATCAATGCCGTCGGGATACGTTGAAGGCCATGTATTTGTGGTCGTACTATTCTCCAGGGATGATGCTCGTGGGCAGTCTAGGCGGAGCGCTTGTGCTCTGGAATGGCACACAGGAAGTGTTGCAACGGCATCTATCTGTCGGCGAGCTGGTCATGTTCATGTCCTATCTCGCGCTGTTTTACGTGCCGATCAATCAGATCCATTCCGTGAACCACATGCTGCAACATGCTCTGGCGGCAAGCGAGCGCGTGTTCGAAGTGCTGGATATCATCCCGGAGGTGCACGACCAACCCGGTCTCAAGGCGCCTGTGGCCCGCCTCATGGGAGAAATAGAATTGCATCATGTGGAGTTTCATTACCGTCCCGATGCGCCGATTCTAAGGGATGTCTCCATCAACGTCCGTGCCGGAGAACGGGTGGCGCTCGTCGGCCCGAGCGGAGCGGGAAAAAGCACGACGCTCAAACTCTTAACCCGTTTCTACGATGTTACGGGCGGAGCCATTACTATCGACGGGTACGATCTTCGGCGGATGCCTTTAACGTTTCTGCGCAGCCAAATCGGTCTCGTCCAGCAAGAGCCGTTCTTGTTCAATGGGACGGTGCGCGAGAACATCTTGTATGGGAATCTTGCGGCCGGCCATGACGAAGTGGAGGCCGCGGCGAAAGCGGCGCGAGCCCATGAGTTTATCGTGAAGCTGCCTGAAGGGTATGATACCTGGATTGGTGAGCGGGGGGTCAAACTGTCGGTCGGGCAGCGGCAGCGCGTATCGATCGCGCGTGTCTTGCTGAAGGACCCACCGATCGTAATGTTCGATGAGGCAACGTCCAACATCGATACCGAAACCGAGGTCAAAATCAGAGAGGCCTTGGACGAGCTCACGAAAGGACGGACGACCATCGTGATCGCTCACCGGCTGTCGACGGTTCACGGCATGGATCGCATCATCGTGCTAGAGCATGGTTGTGTGGTGGAAGAGGGGACTCATGAGGTGCTGGTGGCGCGCGGCGGCGTCTATGCAGGGCTCTACGAGGCGCAGTTCCAAACGTAGCGAATTCACGAGTGACGCATCAGCACGTAAGGGATTTTCATGGTCTTGATCTACGAAAATGATCCGCTGGATAATGAGGATGCAAAAGGGCGATTTTATCACGTCTGTCGCGGCCAAATTGTCAGAGCCGAGATTCAACTGCCGTCGGGGGAGTCGGTTTATGAATGTCCTGCATGCGGCATTGATCTTGAGCCGGAAGATTTCTGGATCGCAAGGCAGAAGGGATCGGTGTAGGCAAGATGGCTGGTAGCGCAGGCCGGAAAACGGTGTCGGTGATGCGCGGGTTGATGATGCTGTGTGATAGCTGCTACGACCAGGTGATGGCTGAACAATTGACGGATCACAAGAATTTCGTCCAGAACTATGAAGCCCTGTTCGATACGATCTGTCCGGGCTGCACGGACATCAATCGTCCGCTCGTTGATGACATGTTGGGAAGCTCGGAGTAGTAAGCCACGCCCACACTCGCCGGCGGTTTGCCTCTACTTACATTCTTTTCCATTGAAGTACATGCAGGTGGAGTCCCCGGATTTCACTTTCCAGGTTTTGACCAGAGGCATTTTCCCGTCTCCACGCATTTCGACGACGAAGTCAACCAGTCCCGAGATCGGCAGCTTCTCCATATGAGGCTGGGCGACGTCCGGCACTTCGATATAAAACACCGAACCAAGCGTAGAAATCAAAATGCGGTGGTTGTCCTTATCGATTTGTATCACGGGGCTGTAGAAGCTTTTGTCTTCCGCTAAACCGGGGCGAGTGAAGAGGAGGGGAAAGAGCGCGGCCAGAAGAATCGTACGTACATAAGACATAACCATCACTCCTTCTAATAGGGTCGATAATGCGGTGATTATCGCACTCAATCGAAAAGAAGGAAACTGGTATTTGAGGAAACCGGGTGTCCGCCAAGGGTTAGCTCAGGTTTTCATGATATCAGCAGAGGATACGATGCCGCTCCTGATCCAGTAGGCGCGTACATCGGGATGAGATTTGTCCATCAACGAAATCAGCATGTAGATCGGCAACGTCAGATTGAGGCGGCTCCAGTTCTCTTCCCACTCGTCGGCAATTTTGATGTCCGTGACCGAGGGGCGGGCCGGATCGTGCGGGTGTGAGTGATAGACGACTTGCAGTGTCAATCCATTCTTCCGCATGTCCTTGACGGCGAGAAACATCTCCTGCGCGTCCATGATGAAAGCAATTTCGGCGCGCTCTTCAGGTGAGAGGCGGGAGAGATGCTGAGCCTTGGCGTCGTCAAACGAGGCCGATTGCGCGGCTCCGTCTAGACCGACAACGTTCTTGATTCGATACACCTGGCTGACGGTCTGGCCTTTACCCGCCAAAAACCCGCAGCATTCGCATGGATCAAGTTCTTGCGCGTGAGCGACGAGGTCTTCAAGAATGTGTTGAGGAATGATGAGATCTGACACGGTCAGATGGAGCAGGTGACGGTATAATCGGAACTCAAATCTTTAATCTTGGGACTCGGGCCGCACAATGGGCAGGCAGGATCTTTGGGGCGGCTGACCTTCCGGAATTTCATCTCCAGGGCGTCGTAAATCAGCAGCTTGTCCGCAATGGTCTCGCCGATCCCCAAGATTTCTTTAATCGCTTCGGATGCCTGGAGGATGCCCATGGTGCCTGCGAGTACACCGAGGACGCCAGCTTCCTGGCAGTTGGGCACGAGTCCGGCCGGAGGCGGCTCGGGGTACAAGCAACGATAGCAGGGATAGCCTGCATGGGGCTTGATCGTCGTCAGCTGGCCCTCGAAGCGGAACATACTGGCCGAGATTAGCGTCTTCTTGGCGAAAAAACAGGCGTCGTTGACCAAGAAGCGGGTAGTGAAATTGTCCGAGCCGTCGAGCACCACGTCATAGTCTTTCACCAACGGCAGGATGTTCTCCGCATCGACCAGCTGGTGATACGCGTTGATGGTGATCTCAGGATTCATCTCCGTGAGCGTCTTTTTTCCCGACTCCACTTTAGGTTGTCCAACCGTCGCAGTCGAATGAAGAACCTGTCGTTGGAGATTTGAGAGATCGACGACGTCACCGTCCACCAAGCCGATCGTGCCGATGCCAGCCGCCGCCAGATAGAGGGCCGCAGGCGAGCCCAGTCCACCGGCTCCGATGAGAAGCACTTTGGCTTTGCTCAGCTTGAGCTGTCCCTTGCCGCCGACGTCTTGCAGAATGATGTGGCGGCTGTATCGCTGGATCTGCTGTTCGGTCAGTTCCATCGATGCCCTTCCTACTCCACCACGTTTAACTCAATCGGATCGACCACGCAGCCTTTCTTGCGCAGCCCTTCGATCGCACGTTCAATTTCCGCCGTATCACCGGACAGTTCGACGTCGACCCACCCCGTTGTTTCCCGCACGTCGGCACGGCGGACATTCGTGACGACATTATATTCACGACCGATTTGGTAGATGATCGGCTCCTTGACCTTGTCTTCCGGAAATCGGACATGAAAGCGTAGGTGTGCCATCATCGCCCTCCTGCAATAGCGGGAACGATTGACACTTCGTCGCCGGCCTTCAGCGAGGTGTCTTTTCCCTTCAGAAACCGGATGTCTTCCTCATTGACGTAGATGTTCACGAAACGTCGCAGTTCTCCGGTGTCATCGCACAGGCGAGCCTTGATACCGGGATGAGCGGTATTCAGGGTGTCGATCATGTCGACGATGTTGGCGGCGGCGACTTCCACTTCGCCTTGGCCCTTGGTCAACGGTCTCAAAGGAGTCGGAATACGAACCTTAATCATGCGTCACCACCACCGTTCTTCCCCATCTTGAAGGTTTTCTCGAAGGCGACGAGGCTTGGTTGAATCCGCACCGGTCTGCCAACTGCGTCGACCACGGCCTCCTGGGTTTTTAGTCCGTTGCCGGTGATATAGGCGACCGTTACGTCGCCTTTCTTGATTGTGCCGTTCTTGACAAGCTTCTGCAGCACGCCGATCGTCACGCCGCCGGCCGTTTCGGCAAAGATCCCTTCCGTCTGCGCGAGCAGCTTGATGCCTTCCACCACTTCGTCGTCGGTCACCATATCCATGGAGCCATGGCTTTCTCCGGTGGCTTTCAACGCGTAGTAACCGTCGGCGGGATTGCCGATGGCGAGAGACTTCGCGATCGTTTTCGGCTTCACCGGCTTGAAGAAGTCGCGGCCGGCTTTGAATGCGGTCGAGATCGGTGAACAGCCCTCGGCTTGCGCGCCATTGATCTTGGTCCGTACCTCGTTGATCAAGCCGACGGTCTTCATTTCATGAAGCCCCTTCCAAATCTTGGTCAGTAGCGAGCCGGATGCCATCGGGATGACCACTTGATCGGGAGTGCGCCAACCCAGTTGCTCGACCGTTTCGAAGGCGAGCGTCTTGGAACCTTCGGCGTAGTAAGGCCTGATGTTGATGTTCACGAAAGCCCAGCCGTGCTCGCCGGCGATTTCACTGCAGAGACGGTTCACGTCGTCGTAGTTGCCCTCAACCTCGACGACGTTGGGCTTGTAGATCAAGTTGCCCAGTACCTTGGCGGCTTCCAAATCGCCCGGAATGAAGACGTAGCAGCGCATGCCGGCCGCCGCGGCGTGTGCGGCCACGGAGTTTGCGAGATTACCTGTCGAGGCGCAGGCGACCGTTTCAAAACCGAGTTCGCGCGCCCGCGTCAACGCTACGGCGACGACGCGATCCTTGAACGACAGCGTCGGATGGTTCACGGTATCGTTCTTGATGTACAATTCGTCGATGCCCAGATGGGCGCCAAGATTCTTGGCCCTCACCAATGGGGTCAGGCCGGCATGAGGACCGATATAATTGGTTCCCTCCACCGGAAGGAGATCCGCATAACGCCACATGCTACGGGGGCCTTCCTCGATCTTTTTGCGCGAAATGACCTGCTTCACTTCGGCGTAGTTATATTTGACCTCGAGGGGGCCGAAGCACATCTCACAAACGTGAATGGCCTTCGTCGGATATTCCTTCCCACATTCCCTACACACGAGCGCTTTCATTTTGGCCATCGTCTCACCACCTTCGTGATTACGGCCGTACGGCACAGCCTGCGAATGGGTCGCCGTCGTCGAACAATTCGGTAATCGTCGGATGCTCGCCGCAGAGAGCGCATTGGGGATTCCGCTTCACTTTGATTTCCCTGAACTGCGTTTTGCGCGCGTCGAAATCGAGCAAACGATCGGTCAAGGGCCGGCCGATTCCGAGCACGAGCTTGAGCGCCTCTGTGGCTTGAATCGTTCCGATAATACCTGCAAGCACCCCGATGACTCCAGCCTCTTGGCAGGAGGCGACCAGTCCGGGCGGGGGCGGAGTCTTAAATACGCAACGATAACAAGCCGACTTCTTGGGAATGATCGTGGTGACGCGCCCGTCGAAGCGAAGAATGCCGCCATGCACCAGAGGCTTGTTGGTAAAGAAACAGGCGTCGTTGATCAGGAACTTGGCAGTAAAGTTGTCGACCCCGTCGATGATGACGTCATACTCGCTGAACAGCTTCAGTGCGTTGCCAGCCGTCAACCGCTCTTCATACATTGACACGGACACGTCGGGATTGAGCGCTTGAATCTTTTCTTTTCCCGACAGCACCTTGGGGCGCCCCACGTCACGAGTATGGTGAAGAATCTGGCGCTGCAAGTTTGTCAGGTCGACGACATCGCTGTCGATCAAGCCGATCCGTCCGACGCCGGCCGCTGCCAAGTAGAGGGCTGCGGGCGATCCCAAGCCGCCGGCACCGACGAGAAGAATTTTCGCCTTGGCGATCTTCCTCTGTCCCTTGCCGCCCACTTCCGGCAACAGAATATGCCGGCTGTAACGGGATATTTGTTCTTCGGTAAATTCCATATTCAGCACTAGATGTTAAAGTATTTCTCAATACTAATGTACCGCTCGCCTGTGTCGCAGAGGATCGTCACGACGTTCTTGCCCGGTCCTAATTCTTCAGCCACTTGCTGCGCAGCAAAGACGTTCGCACCGGCAGAAATGCCGACCAACAGCCCTTCCATTTTCGACAGCTGTTTGGCTGTTTGGTAGGCCTCGTCGTCGGTGACCTTGATCACGCGGTCAAGAATCTTGCGATTCAAGACTTGCGGGATAAACCCTGCGCCAATGCCTTGAATCTTATGCGGGCCGGGGTCGCCCCCGGAGAGGACAGGGGAACCGGCCGGTTCGACGGCGATCACCTTCACGTTCGGGTTCCGTTCCTTGAATACTTCGCCGCAGCCGGTAATCGTGCCGCCGGTTCCGACCGCTGCGACGAAGGCATCGATCTTTCCGTCCAGGGCTTCCCAGATTTCAGGCGCCGTTGTCTTCTTGTGCATAGCCGGGTTGGCCGGGTTTGAAAACTGATCCGGCATGAAATACGACGGATTCTGCGCCAAGAGACTCTCCGCTTCGCGAATCGATCCCTTCATCCCTTCCCAGGCCGGTGTCAGCACGAGCTGGGCGCCATAAGAGGAAAGCAGGCTCGCCCGCTCCATGCTCATGCTTTCCGGCATGACGAGAATCAGCTTGTAGCCCCGGACGGCAGAGATTAACGCCAGGCCGATGCCGGTGTTTCCGCTGGTCGGCTCAACGATCGTTCCGCCCGGTTTCAGCTTACCCTGCCGTTCCGCCTCGTTGATCATGTTGAGGCAGATCCGATCTTTGACGCTCCCGCCGGGGTTAAAGTACTCGACCTTTCCGTAGATCGTTGCGTTGCCCGGTTTGGAAAGCCGGTTCAGGCGTACAAGGGGAGTGCGACCGATGAGCTCGGTGATTTCTTTGTGCATGAGCATGCTCATCTGCCACCACCCATGTAGAACAGAAATTCAAGACGATCGCCCTCCTTGAGCTGAGTCGAGGCCAGGTGTTCGCGGTCCACCATACTGTCATTGATTTCCACGGCCACCATCTGCGGTTCAATCTTCTTGGTCTTAAGGAGATCGAGGATACTTCCCCCGGGAAAGTCCTCGGCCTTACCGTTAATTTTCACCTGCATGAAATCTCCTAACTTGGCCCAGGAATTAAGGAATTTCGACAGGTTAACAAACAGACTTCCAGCTTGTCAAGGTAACCGATTCGACCGGATGCTTGCTTGACTTTGCGCCTCGCTCGCCGCCACTATGCCGTCTTTGGAGAAATCTCTGCAATGTGGAAACGTAACTTCATGTTTCGTGCGTCCGACGCCACCCCGCTGAAAGAATCCGAAAACGAACTATTTCACGAAACCGATCCCGCGCTGGACAGCGCTGGATTGCAGTTAGAGAAGTTTTTGTCGGTTTGGATTCAAGGCGAGGGTGAGGAGGAGAAACCAGCCGCCTTTACCAACCTTTATGTCCGCACGGCGACGTTGGATTTTCAGAGGCGGGTCGGCTTTCTTCAACCTTTACAAGGGCGTACACACCAGATCAAGCAGTTGCTGACGCCGGGACAGAAAGACTATCTGCGTGCTTGGCTCTCGTCTACGGCTCCTCAAGCCTGGGAAGCGACGGACGAGCACTTCAAGATGCTGTTCGAGTTGGAATGAGCCTGCCATCCGTTTGTTCCTTCGATAGAACCCGTGACGCGCTGCACCGCATCACGTTCGTGGTCCTTCTTACTCTTTCTGCAGCAGCGGGACAGGCTGGACCGGTCTGGAGCGGCAACATCGAGGTCTTGTATGCACCCGATGATGCACCGCTGGATCGTGTCGTCATGCTCTATCAACAGGCGAAGCATTATATTTATGTGTCCGTGTACGGATTGACTTATCCGCGGGCGGTGGAAGCGTTGGTGGCAGCCAAGAAGCGTGGTGTCGATGTCCGGATGTTGACGGATCAGGAGCGTACTCAAGAGATGAAGCAACATAGCGCCTTGCGGACGCTGCGCCTGGCCGGTATCCCAATCCGTGTGAATCAACACGATGGGCTCATGCATCTGAAGCAAGTCGTGATCGACGACGAGATCAATACTTCCGGTTCGATGAATCATACGACGAGCGGCAATCGCTATAATGATGAGCGGATGGACATCATTACGGATCGCACAATCTCCGTGAGAGCCCGCGAGCAGTTTCTGTCCATGTGGAACGATCAGGTGCGATTTGCTGAATGGAAGTAAGAACGTCGAGAAGCAGCCATGACAGAACAGACCGATGTTGCGGTAGTAGGCGCCGGTGGCGGTGGGGCCGTGCTCGCTCTCGCATTGGCCCAGAAGGGCATCAAGACCATCGTGCTGGACCAGGCTCAAGGGCCGCCGACAGGTCTGCGAGGAGAGATTTTGCAGCCCAACGGGCAGCAAATCCTCGATCGCCTGGGTGTCCTGCAGACACTGCCGCCTGATGCGACACGTGCGGTCCGGATTTTTCATTTCTACCGTGCCGGCGGGGGCAGGCTCTGCTCCATCGATTATGGGGACC
>CAMLHQ010000053.1 GCA_946479785.1 uncultured Nitrospira sp. | reverse complement strand
TTTCAGACGACGATCGGCTAGAGGAACTTGTGCTCCGGGCAGCGTGAAGACAACCTAGAGGCTCATGAAGACGTATACGCGCCTGATCCTGCCAGCGACAGACAATTCTAACCGATCCGACGTTCATCCACCCCCACGGGCAGGCCTCGATTGGCCACAGCATGTACGAACAAGAAGCGGGAGTAGGTTCCCGTCAAGGTGAACTTTTGTTCATGACTAGAGGACACTCCAGTATGGTCGGGCTTTGTTCCGTTCTATTTTGTCGAAAAGCGCTTTCAATAATTAGCAACAGATAAGGCTGAGGGACTGATGAAACGTCGAACGCGACAGGCGCCTCGGAAGCACGGGGAAGCGAGGAAGGCAAAGCGTGAAGGAGTGGAGAAACATCGGACGATCATCCAGCCGGACCCTCTGATGAAAGAGGTGGAAGAGGCAAATGAACACAGTGCCAATCCGGATGAACGAGAACGTGTGATTCCAAGCAGGCCTTGTTGAAGAAACCGGAACGGCATGTACACTCTGGCCGAAATGATGCAGGAGGAGGACTGTTCATGGGCGAGCAAAACGATAAACGAAAAAGAGAAATCGATGCCGACAAGGTTATCCGCGAATATGTGGAATCCGGCGAACAGCCGCTATTGCCGATGCAGGACGACAATCAGGCGGACGTGGAGTGGTACGACCAGGCGGGACAGGATCGGCCGGCGCCCGCGGAGGCGGTTTTGACCGGCGGAGATGTTGAGGCGGCCTGGGACCAAGCCGCGGTGGGAGATGAAGCGGTAGGCGGGTCGAGTCCCACGCCGGATCAGGACATCGTGGACGAAATCGGCAAAGCCCTCGGCGTCACCTATGCGGAAGGTGAACCGCTGCACACGACGGAAAAAATCGCGCGGCGCGACGAAAAAAGGTGGGAACTCAATCCGGCTTCCTCCGAGGATTATGTCGAGCGCAGTCAGGCTCCAGACGTTGCGCAGGCTCCCAAGACCAAGCGAACCGCGTCCACGGCGAAGCGGGTCAACCGCGAATCGAGTCCGTACGTGGGCCAATCACCTCGGCGAAACCCTTGATGCGTGCAAGAAACACAAGCATTCCGAGCCGAACATCAGACAAGCTGTCCCGTGCGGGACAGCTTGGCATCGTCTGATTCAAGAAGTTGTCGCGCTGCTGCCATTTATCGATCAGCGGCACATCCCTTGCTGACTAAATACTAAACGTCTCGACATTGCTTTTGCGCACGGCACTATCCATCTTCCGCGTCCTGCAGCATTTCCGCCAGCATGGGGCCTAGGACCGGCTAAGGTTTTTTAACTTGAAGGAGGGAATTATGCAATCAAGCAGCACAACAAATCGCGCGGAGCACCATCCATGAGGACCAGGGAGAGCAATCCAGCCACGAACCGGGGATGCCCGGCCGCATTGCTCCTCATTGAGCTGAGAGCTGACGCGCGGCGATATGCCGTCGGAGAACGTTCGGACGAAGGAAAGGAGTTTCATCATGCCTCGCTTCAAGATATTGATGGTGGTGGCTGCGCTTATGGGATTGCTCGTTCCTCCGTTATTGTTGTTAGTTTGGGCAGAGAGCGGGCCCGCAATAAGGGATGGCGCGGTGGTATTGATGGAATTTACGATTACGGTTCCAGAAGCGCGGATTGTCATTCCGAAGAATGTGAGCCAATTTGTGCCGGGGCACCATGAGCTGCTGCCGAACTTGGAGAAAGCGCTCACCGGCATGAAGAAAGGAGAAGAAAAACGCGTCGACCTCTCCTCGGACGACGCGTTCGGTCCCTATGACGAGACGAAGAAAGGGGTCATCAGTACTGAGAGTCTGCCTCCAGATACCAAACCGGGAACGATTCTGACGACCGAAGAAGGAGTGCCATTTGTGGTCACAGAGCTCTCCGGTCCTGTGGCGTCCGTAGACTTCAACCATCCGCTGGCTGGCAAACATCTCGTGATCGATGTGAAGATCCTCAATGTCGAACTGCCATCAGAGGAAGAGGGCGTGCAAACGGGAGACATGGGCAATCGAAGGGATTTCTCAATTTGAACCGCAAGAGGAAACGCTATGCTACATGAGCAACCGTACCGAAC
The DNA here is from genome assembly GCA_946479785.1 of uncultured Nitrospira sp. The sequence goes on along the minus strand of CAMLHQ010000053.1, from coordinate 19,851 downwards.
GAAATCGTTTAATCTCCATGGTCTTCAGGGTATTTCAGATAAAACCATTGACCTGCATCTGTCGCTGTATGAAGGCTATGTTAAGGCGACGAATGCGTTACAAGGACGTATCGCGGAGTTTTTGAAGGACGGGACCGTCGATCAGGAGGAGTTTCCGGCCTATTCTGAACTCACCCGCCGCCTCGGGTTCGAGTACAACGGGATGGTGTTGCACGAGTATTACTTCGACAATCTCACTTCAAAGGCTTCCTTGAAACCGGACAGCACGTCCGCATTTCAGCGGCACGTCGAGGCCTCGTTCGGCGGTTATGAACGATGGAAAACCGACTTCGTCAGCGTGGGGAAGATGCGGGGAGTGGGCTGGGCCATTTGTCTCCAAGATCCCGCCAGTGGGCGTCTTTCGAACCATTGGATTACGTTGCATGAACATGGCAATGTGGCAGGCTTCAAACCGGTTCTCGTGATGGACGTGTGGGAACATGCATTCCTGCTCGATTACACACCGTCCCAGCGGGGACAATACATCGATGCCTTCTTTGCCAACATCAATTGGCGAGTCGTGGATCGCCGCGTCGAAGGCGATGCCGATCAGCTCGGGCGGGCAGCCTAGTTGCACCGAAAATTATGCACGTCTATGCAGCTAGCTTGTTGACAGGGTCAATGGCGGAAAGGGACATGGCTTTGGAAGCAAGGCGAATCCGGCGACTGGAAAGAGCGGCGACACAGGCGGTACCGAGCAGGACCAGTCCGATGCCTAGCAGACTCACGTGAGGTCCCATGGTATCGGCCGCCCAGCCGAAACCAGCCATGCCCGCCATGGCTGAAGCCATAGAGCCGGTACTAAAGGTGGTGAAGACGCGGCCCAAAAGCGGTGCAGGCGTCACTTCCTGAAGGACGCCCCACACGATCGGCATAAAGATGGCGGTGCTTCCGCCAATGACGAGAATTAACGCTGCCGCGATTAGTGGGGCGGTGAGTAGGCTCAATCCGCACATCGCCAGTCCTCCTACCACCATTGAACGATAAATGAGCGTGAACCGTCCATGCAAATCGCCTTGGGCAAGCGACGCCAGCCACGTCGAGGTGGCCAGCATTCCAGCGCCCAGAGCCGACCATAATGCGCCGAGTTCCAGTGCTCCAACGCTGAGATTTTGCTCCGCGAACACCGGCAGCATGAAGGCAAAGGCGCTGGCCGCCAAGCTGTAGAGCGCTGCGGTTACCATGAGCACCAGGACGGTTTGCTCCACACACACGAAACGAACACCCGCCATCAATTCCTGAGTCCATGTGCCACGTTCGCTTTCGCCGGTTGCACACGCATCGACTGGTCGCATGCGCACCGCCATGAGGCAGAGAGCCGAGACAAAAAAGGTAGCCGCATCGACGTAGAGCACGTTTTGAGATCCGATGAGCGCGATACCGATGCCGCTGAACAGGGGACCGATCAGCAGGCCGGTGTTGGTCGTCGTTTGCAAAAGAGCATTGGCGGCTGTGAGTTGATCGCGCCGCACGAGTTGCGGGACCGCCGATGAAAGGGCCGGGCCGAAGATGGTCGACACGATTGCGAGGAGAAACACCGCTGCATACAAGCGTTCGAGCGTCAATTCGTCGAAGGCATAGAGAAGGGGGATAAACAGAACGAGCACAGTACGCGCGATGTCCACCCACACCATGACGGTTTTTTTGTTGGCTCGATCCAAATAGACACCGAGCAACGGGCTCAGGATCAGCGGAGGGATCGTCTGCAACAAACCGATCACCACCATTTTCATGGCAGAGCCGGTCAACTGGTAGACGAACCATAAGAGGGCTACGCGATTGAGACTGTCTCCAATTTGGGACGTCATCTGGCCCCAGAACAGGAAACTGAAATCTCGAGCTTTTAACAACTGCCATCCGGGCACAGTGGAGGTCGCCGTGATGCCAGCTTCAGCCCGCTCATCCGCAGAGGTCATATTCGTCATGCTTGCTCCTAGTGGCTCGTAACGTAAATCAGTGCACAGAGCTTGCCTGGTTACAGGCGACTAAATGGTTCCATCCTCTCCCTGATAGCAGGAATTCAATATCGCTCAAGTCATGATCATCCTTACGCTTTTGGAGGAAAGTGACTGATTGTCTAAATAGAGCGGAAACCTCTCAAATCAAGACTAGGGGTACTCCTCGTTCTTGGCGCCTTCAGATGAGTGAGCTATACCATACAGCGGTAGTATTCATTGACTCGTGTTCACCCTAGTTTCGCGCCTGCGAGGCCGGTCTGGCATCTTGCTCAGAAAACGCCAGGCGGACAAGGCTGTGCATCCCATCACGAGTCCTATGGCCGCAACCGCAGACGGCACACCGAACCGTCCGGTCATCCAGCCGAAAAAGGTGATGCCGCCCATTGCCGCCCCCATGGCCCCCATCGTATAAAAGGCCAGTACACGACCCAGCATATGCGGAGGAGCGACTTCTTGAAGAATGCCCCAAGCAACCGGCGTGAGTGCGCCAAGTCCGGCGCCTAATAAGATCAGCAGTCCCCCCGCTGTGGTGGAGCGGCCGACTCCAACAAAGGCGAGTAGTACAAGGCTGCTTACCGCGCTTGCAACGGCGATGACCTTGATCCGGCGTTTAATGCCCCAGGCACTGACCACTGTCAATGCCATGGACATGCTCAGAAGCCCCACACCCATCATGGACCATAGATAACCGACTTCCACCGGTCCCAAATCCAGTAGGTTCCTTGCGAAGACGGGAAAGAGGGTCGTAAACGCACTCGTTGCGAACGTGTAGATCGATGCAGTGATCGTTAGAAATATGACGATCGGACGACCCTTGATGACGTACAGCAATCCATCGACGACGTCACGCCAGGCGGACGCCAGCGGAGGACTCGATGCCAAGCGCAGGGGAGGCAGTCCAAATCGAATAGGCACGAAACAGGCGGCGGAGATCACGTAGGTCAACGCGTTGAGACAGAGTACTTGCTGGGAACTCAGGGCGGCAATGCCGAGGCCGCTGAGCGCCGGTCCCAGGATGATTCCAAAACTAGTCGTGATTTGTAGTAATGCGTTGGCTGATGTGTATTGAGAGGGAACAACCAGCGAGGGAACAGCCGCGGTCAACGCGGGGCCAAACACGGCAGTCGCCACCGCATGCAAGGTTACGAGAACGTACAGTGATGAGACCGTAAAGCTGTCCACTGACATCCAGCAGGGAATCAGGCCGAGCACCACAGCCCGCACGAGATCCGATAGGATCAGCAGCGCCTTTTTGGGAAGGCGGTCGACGGCGACGCCTATGAGGGGAGCCAGAACGATCGCAGGAGCCGTCTGGAGAATTCCGATGATGCTGGTTTTCAGCGGAGAGCCGGTTACGGAATAGACAAACCACAGTAACGCCAGTTTGGAAATGCCGTCTCCCACCTGTGAAACCACTTGACCCCACCAGACCAAAGAGAAATCGTGGCTGAGCAGCCACCGCTGCTTGACGGCATGAGGTTTATGCTGCTGACGGGCATGAGTCGATGAATCTTTCGTGACACGCGTGAGCCGGTCCTCCATTTAATGCTAATGCCGAGCTAGGTCAAGGCCGAGTTGAAGTCGGTTCAACACTCCCTCAACCTCAGCATTACCCTCGAACAGTTCTTCAGTCTTTGCCAGAAATCTGCACGCCGGTCGTATCGACGGCTCGCACGCCGGGGACTTGTCTGGCAGCCTCGGCTGCTTCTAGTGCGATGACCTGAAAGCGTGTCTTTCCGCTAAGGTGGACGATGCCGCTCTCCGATTTGACGTCAAATCCGACGGCCTTCAAGGTCTCGCTCCGCGCCAAGCGATCCCGAACGAGATGCGCGATGGTTTCGTCCTGTTTTTTGGCCCAAGTCGCGCGGAGCGTCGGAACCACGCTCAGTTTGTTGACGACTGCCTCAACCCCTTCAATCTTCCCCGCCACCTCTGCGACTTTCGCCTTCTCTTCTTCCGTTGGGACGGCTCCGCTCAATACCGCCTTCCCTTTGTCTACCTCCACATCAATGTCGAGCGGAAACAGCTGAGGATCCGCCATCAACGCCAATTTGATCGCGAGGTTCAAGGACGCGACCGGCTTCTTCGCGGTCTCTTCCGGTTTGGACTCCGGTTTAGCCGGAGGAGATTCCTCCGTCTTGGCCTTGTCTTCCGATCCAGCTTTTCCATTGCTCTCGGATTTCGGTTCAGCGTCTTGTTTTTTTTTCGGCTCGACTGTCCGTGACGGCTCCTTCGCCCGTTCACCGCCTGGTCCTTCATCCGCTGCATGGCCCGACACACTCACGAGAAGCAGCACCAAGAACGCCCCGAACCACGAAATGATCATGGGACTAGCCCTTGGAAAAAAGCGAGTTTCCCTCGTTTCGGCAAATTTCCTGCATCTTCGCCGGTCCGCAGGCCGTATCGTACTCGGAAATCCCCTAGGGATGACTTCGCCAATGAATTATCGGTGCTTGCAGATACGATAGTATCTTCTTTGATTTGCGTTCAGCTCGGCCAGATTCCATTAATTAGGTGTTCAGGAGTTTCGAACAAGGGGTAGGCCTAGTTAGGCGACCCCTGGTTCACTTGTTATCGTTCGAAGATTCCCCATGCCAACCCTCCGTCAGAAAGTAAGGAAATAAAATGAAGCCGCAACGGATCTTGGGAATCATCATGGCCGGAGGAAAGGGTGAGCGCCTCCTTCCCTTGACGGAGGTGAGAAGCAAGCCAGCCGTGCCGTTTGGCGGAAAGTACCGCATCATCGATTTTGTCCTGAGCAATTTCGTCAACTCAGGCATTACTTCCCTCTACGTCCTCGTGCAATACCGCTCTCAATCGCTCATCGAGCATCTACGGGAAAGTTGGCAGATCGGCGGGCATAACACGCGCGGTTTCGTGAGCGTCGTTCCTCCGCAAATGCGCGCGCGTGACGGATGGTACGAGGGTACGGCCGATGCCGTGTATCAGAATCTCAACCTTATCGGCGACTGGGAGCCGGATATCATCGCCGTGTTTGGAGCGGACCATATATATCGCATGGACATCGAACAGATGGTGCAGGAACATCTGGAACGCGACGCCGACGCAACGGTGGCGGCCTTGCCTGTTCCTCTGGAATCAGCCGGAGGGTTTGGCATCCTCGAAACGGATGATAACGGACGGATCGTCGGGTTCGAAGAAAAACCCTCCGCCCCGAAGCCCATCCTCGGACGCCCGGGTTATGCATTATCGTCGATGGGGAACTACTTGTTCAAAACGGAAACGTTAGTTCCCTTGTTGAAGCGAGATGCGTCCAGGCCTGGCACGCATGATTTTGGCCGCAATATTGTTCCGGAGCTGCTGGCGGATCATCGGGTCTACGTGTACGACCTCCACACCAACCACATTCCAGGCTTGCGGTCGTACGAAGAACGCGGCTACTGGCGAGACGTCGGAACCTTGGAGGCCTATTGGCAAGCCAACATGGATTTGCTCGGCGAAACTCCCGTCTTTGATCTTCACAATCCGGCATGGCCGATTTTCTCCGGTTGTTACGAAGGTCCGATGGCCGCGCTCATACGGACGCGCGTAGACGAATCGATGATTGGCACAGGTAGCCAGTGCCTAGAAGCGGACATCCGCCGATCAATCGTCGGACGAGGTGTGCGCATCGATCGTGGCGCTCGACTTGATGAGTGCGTGATTTTGGACGACGTGCATATCGGGCCGCATGCGCGCTTGCGCCGTGTGATCGCCGACCGCCGCAGTACGATTCCGGCGTACAGCCGGATTGGCTACGATGCAGGGCACGATGGCATGAAGTTTCACCTTTCCCAATCTGGTCTCGTTGTGCTCCCGCATTCGTCAGCAGCGGAGGCCAAGGTGTTGAGGCGCGCATCATGACGTCAATGAATGATACCCCTTTCCCATTAGCCACTTACCGCCTACAGCTCCATCGGAACTTCACCTTTAACGACGCCAGCAGAGTCGTGCCATACCTCCAGGCTTTGGGTATCACGGATTGTTATCTGTCGCCCATCAGCAAGGCTGCGCCGGGGAGTGAGCATGGCTACGATGTAATCGACTCGGCCGTTTTGAACCCGGAACTCGGTACCGACGAAGAGTTCCAGGAGTTTCTTCGTACCGTGCAATCCCATGGGATGGGCATCCTGCTTGATGTTGTGCCGAATCATATGGGAATCGGGAAAACGTTGAACCCCTGGTGGCGCGACGTCTTGGAAAACGGCCCCAGTTCGCGGTACGCGACGGCCTTCGACATCGATTGGCATCCGACCAAGCGCGAATTGGCGAACAAGGTCTTGCTGCCGATTTTGGGAGACCAATATGGTGCGGTCCTGGAAAGCCAGGAGATGGAGATCATCTATGAGGAGGGTGCCTTCTTATTGCGCTATGGAGACCACCATCTGCCGCTCGCTCCCAAGACATGGACGAACCTCCTCTCGCACCGCCTTGAGTCGTTGGCAGCAGAAGGCGAGCAGGGGATGCCCGTACTGGAACTGCAGAGCATCGTGACGGGGCTGAAGAACTTACTCGGACCGCAGGAACGAAATCCGGAACGGATTGCGGAGCACTATCGGGAGAAGGAAATCATTAAAAAACGGCTCGCGACACTCATGGAGGAGAGCCGGACCATCCGCGACTTCGTGCAGGAGAATCTGCGGCTCTTCAACGGGGAAGGTGGCCGCTCGGAGAGCTTCGATCTGCTCGATGCGCTGTTGAACGAACAGGCCTATCGCCTGGCTTCGTGGAAGGTGGCCTCAGAGGAAATCAACTATCGCCGGTTCTTCGACATCAACGAGCTGGCGGCCATCCGAATGGAAGAGGAGGCGGTGTTCCAGGAATGGCACCAGCTCTTGTTGCGATTGGTGCGCCAAGGCGCTGTCCGGGGATGCCGTATCGATCATGTCGACGGACTATATGACCCGGGACGGTATTTGCGGCAATTGCGGGACCTGACGAGGCCGGAAACGAACGGACGTCATACTCTGCTCTTCATCGTGGTGGAAAAAATTCTCGGCAAGGATGAGCCGTTGCCGGAGACCTGGCCCATTCAGGGCACGACCGGCTACGACTTCCTGAATCAGGTCAACGGGCTGTTCGTCGCCGGTTTCAACGAAAAGTTCTTTACCGATTTCTACGCCAAGGTGATTGATCGGGAAGACGTCTATGCCGATCTGGTGTATGCCTCCAAGCAGCTGATCATGCGTGCCTCTATGGCAAGCGAACTCAACGTTCTTGGCCATCAGCTTAACGGCATCTCCGAACGCGACCGTCGCTCGCGCGACTTTACGTTGAATAACCTCACCCACGCCATCCGGGAAATCATCGCATGCTTCCCTGTCTACCGGACGTACGTGACGGAAGGGCTGGAACCGGTCGCTGACCGGGATCGCGCATATATTCACATGGCGGTGGCCCGCGCAAAGCGGAGAAATCCGGCCATCAGCGGCCTGGTGTTCGACTTCATCCGCTCGATCCTCTTGAAGCAACGCGATGCCCGCACCAAAGAAGACCAAGACGAGCAGATCCGGTTCGTCATGAAATTCCAGCAAACCACCAGCCCGGTAACGGCGAAGGGCGTCGAGGATACTGTCTTCTACCGCTATCACCGGCTCATCTCCCTCAACGAGGTCGGCGGGGAGCCGGAGCAGTTCGGCTTGTCGGTCGAGGAATTTCACAAGCGGATGTGGGAACGGCAGGCCCGCTGGCCGCAAGCGTTATCGGCCTCCTCCACGCACGACACGAAACGAAGCGAAGACGTGCGCGCTCGGATCAACGTGCTTTCAGAGTGGCCGCAGGAATGGAAACTGAAGGTGAACCGCTGGAGCCGGTTGAACCGGCCGCATCTCCGAGAGACCGAAGGGGAACGGATGCCCGATCGCAATGACGAATATTTCTTCTATCAAACACTCGTCGGGGTCTGGCCGCTTGAAGCGATGGGCGACGACGCCTACCGAGATTTCCGCGGGCGTGTCCAGCGGTATATGCAGAAGGCCTTGCACGAGGCGAAGGTGCATACGAGCTGGATTAACCCGAGTCCGACGTACGATCAGGCGGTGCAAGCGTTCATCGAAGCTGTATTGGAACGCTCTCCCTCCAATCGCTTTCTCGAAGACTTCCTTCCGTTCCAAGAGCGCGTGGCACGACATGGGCTCTATAATTCGTTAAGCCAACTGTTGCTCAAGATTACGGCGCCGGGGGTACCAGACTTCTACCAGGGGACCGAGCTGTGGGCTTTTCATCTCGTCGATCCGGACAACCGGGGTGCCGTCGATTACCGGGCTCGATTCGCAATGGCGGAGGATCTCCGCGCGACTCTCAACCGGCTGGGACCGGACCGTTCGGAGTTCACGAGAAGTCTCTTCGAACAGGCTCATGACGGTCAGGTCAAACTGTATACCACTATGGTCGGCCTGGACTATCGCCGCCTTCATCCTGAGTTGTTTCTACAAGGTGAATACCTACAGCTGGAGTGTGGCGGCAGCAAGAAGCAGCACATCTGCGCCTTCGCACGGCTCTATCAACATCAAGCTCTCGTCACGGTCGTGCCTCGTCTGGTGGCGACGCTGAACCCCGACAGCAAACATCCGCCGATCGGATCCTCCGTCTGGGAAGATAGTTGGATCGTCGCGCCACCCTGGCCCACTCTCGGCGAATTCCGCCATCTCTTGACCGGGGAAATCATCACGGCCGAATCGGTGAACGGCCGCCGGGTGCTTCCGTTGGCGCGGGTGTTGAACCATACTCCGATCGCTCTTCTCGAACGGATCTCATAGGTGATGGGCGATGGGAGAATGATTTTCCGGTTCGCAAATAACGATTCACGGATAACCAAAGTCTCGCGCTAGGGCTCATCCCAGTTGGTGGCTCATGCTTGCATGGTATCGTCAACACTAAACTCGCTTTGTCCAAGAAGATCGGCTGCAGTCGACATCGTTGTCTCTACCCTCATGGCACGTCAACAACGAGAGCCGCGTTCGACGCGAAGAGAAGACGCCCTCTCTCTGTTACGCCGAGACCATGACCAGACACAAAGCCTCTATGAAGGGTTTCAAACCGCGGGCGGAGACGATCGATATTTTCTCGCAAGTCGGATCGTAAGGGCCCTGGAGCAACATGCCAATATCGAAGAAGAAGTCTTTTATCCCGTGATTCTGGCTCTAGCCTCTAAGCGGGGTCATCGGCGTGGAGAAGAGCTGGTGCGCAGGTCAATGAGGGACCACCAAACCATGCACAAGCACATGACAAAAGTGAGAGACACGCTGGAGCATGAGGAAGGCTATCAGTTACAGCTCGACGAGCTCATGAAGCTGGTTTGCCAGCATGCAGAGGAGGAGGAAAAGGAATTATTTGCCGTCGCCAGGACTCTGTTGGACGACGCCGAATTGATGGAGATAGGAGACGACATCCGTCGCATGAAACCGGAGGACGATACGACTCTTGCGGCCTAACACATGGACGGACATCTTCGTCAGGCACGTCTTCTCTGGTATCGCGGGCCTGCGAAGAGGACATTCAATGGAGAGAGCGTCGAGGGGCACGTGTGAAGTGCCGCATCTATGACCGTTTTGTTAGTGAGCACGGAGGAGACAGACGATGGACCAAGAGGATTCAGTCGAGACAGAAGACCGCCCTATCGGCATGACGATAGGATCCAGCCGTTTACCGGAACCGAGCCAAGAGTTGTATCGCCGCGCTACAGAGGGTGAAGGGTGTCTTGAAGTGGTCGACGGCGACTCCGAGCCTTGGGCAAGCAACCTCCTCGACCACATCGAATCCGTCATTCAGCGCTACCCTTGGCCTGCGCTGCTCCTCGGAATGGGAATCGGCTATCTCCTCGCGCAGCGTGTGAGGTGACCAATGGAACAAACCACGCCACCACGATTGAGATTAATGGAACTTATCGGGGGCATTCTTTTTGATGTCAAATCGCTCCTTCGTCAAGAGGTGCAGCTTTTACAGGATGAGATCAAACTGCAAATTGCCACAGGCGGCCGCGCCGTCTCAAAATTCTTCATCGGCGCCGCCCTGGGGAGCGTAGGAGCGCTGTTCCTGCTGCTCATGCTGGTCCACGGGCTGCATGACTGGACGGTCCTCCCCTTGTGGGCCTGTTACGGCCTGGTAGGCGGGCTTCTGTCCGGAATCGGTATCGTATTGGTCGTCCGAGCCCAGTCCGTGGTGGGAAGCTTTCAGGTCACACCGCGTCGAACCCTTTACACCATGAAGGAAAATATTCAATGGATCAAAGAGCGCATGATGTTGAAGAGGACCTGAAAAATATTCTGCACACCCGTATGGTCCTCGTCGACAAGATTCAACTCCTCGAACAGCGGGTTGCAGACATCGTGTATGGAACGAAAGCCGCGGCGCTGGACGCGCTCGATCTCGCCAGAAACAAGGCGGTCGATTTCATCGAATCGGCATCCCATAATCTGAATCCCTCCCTTCAGGCTGGAAGAAGGCCATGGATCATGGTGGGCAGCGCAGTCGCCGTCGGATTCTTAGCCGGCTTGTTGGAGCAACGCCGGCGAACATCCGGCGTCTATCCCTATTATCCTCCGGAAGCAGCAGGCGCACCTGTGATGCCTTCTCCAGAACGTGGACAGACTGAGATTCCATCGGGAGTCTATCCGTTCTATTCGGCTCAAGAGGGACAGCCTTTCCGTCGCCGCTCCGTTCGGTTCGAGCGGCCCCGCAGGCCGATGGAAGACGGTCGTCGCTCGTTAGGACGGATTGCGGATGTGTGGAGCCCCTTGTTTTCCTTATGGGGGGAGTTGGCGGACGAATTGACGCACGAGCGCACGAGGCTGCAAAGAGCGGTGCTGCATGCGGGCCGCTTGTTCATTCACGATGTAGCCCGCATTGCTGGACAGTCCCTGCTTGACCAGTTGGACCTCTCCCGCACGATGTCGAAGCGGGAGTGGCAGCCTCGGCACGACAAGTAAGTTCTGCATGTCCCGTTTCCCCTGTACGGACCCGACGGGCTGATTGAATCCGGGCGCAGATGAAGAAGGGATACCGATGTCGCACCAGCGCCGCGGATGGACGATCGCCGCAGGCATTGTCGCTCTCCTGATATTTGCACTCGTGATTGTCGCATCAGTGATCGACGAACCGCTGCGGCAATATGCCGAGACGAAAGCGAATGATCTCTTGCCCGACTATCACATTACGATCGGCGCGCTCGACCTCCATCCCCTTACCTTGTCGTTGGATCTCCACGACGTCGTCGTCCGTCAGGCTATCCATCCGGACCCGCCGGTGGCTGCCATACCTCATGTGACCGCCGATGCTCGGCTCGCGCCGTTGTTCTCGGGAAAAGTGACAGCTGATCTGCGCATCGAGACACCGGTGTTTTCCGCCACCCAGCAACAAATCGACGGAGTGCTGCGGAGAGTGAACAAAGAAAAAGTGAAGGAAGAAGCCATGGCCTGGCAGGACCGGCTTCGGGAAATGAGTGCGTTTCAAGCCGCGATCTATATCAATAACGGCCATCTGACTTACGAGGGCAAGCCAGCGTCCGAGCCGATCCGACTCAAGCAGATCGACGTGCAGGCGCTCAATCTTACGAACCAACCCGGTGAAAACGAAGCCTATCCCTCCAAACTTCATGTGAGCGCACAGCTGCCGGATGACTCACGAATGGAGCTTGACGGCCGGGCCGATTTCTTGGCGAAGCCCATGCCAGCGGTCGATGCGGACCTGAACGTCCAGCGCCTTCGAATCAAGAATTTGTTACCGCTGGTCGAACGGTACAACGTGCAATGCCGGGACGGCGCCCTCGATCTGAAAGGCCGCGTCAAGTATTCGGGACAGGCAACCGTCGTCGCGATCAACGAGTTGCTTCTCGAGGGAGCCAAGATCGACTATGTCCATGCGGCGGCGACGAAACGCAAAGAAGTCCGACGGGCCAAGAAGGTCGCGCAGAAGGCGAAGGAAGTGCATCAGGACCCGACCATGCGAGTCAAGGTCGAACACGGCAAGATCCTCAACAGCGAAGTGGGATTCGTGAACAAGGCTGCCTCGCCGGACTATCGTGTGTTCATCACCGAGATGAACGTGGATGTGGCCAATTTCAGCAACCGACTCGAAGAGGGCACGGGTGTCATCAAGGTGACGGGCAAATTCATGGGCAGCGGTCCCACCGTGGCGACCGGCACGTTTCGCCCTGAAAAACCAAGGCCGGATTTCGACCTGGACGTGAAGATCATCAAGACCAATGTCGACGCGTTCAACGATGTGTTGCGCGCCTACGGCGATTTGGATACGCATAAGGGCACGTTCGCGTTTTTTAGCGAGCTGTCGGTGAAAGACAATCACATTGACGGCTATGTGAAACCGCTCCTCAAGGATGTGGAGGTCTACGATCCGAACCAGGACAAAGAGAAGGCGCTGACGCACAAAGTGTATGAAGCGGTGGTCGGCGGCGTGCTCGGCCTGTTGCAAAATAGGCCGCGCAACGAAGTGGCAACGACCACGGATATGTCAGGATCCGTAGAAAATCCCCAAGCCAACACCTGGGAGATCGTGGAGAAGCTGGTGCAAAACGCATTTTTCAAGGCGATTCTGCCGGGCTTCGAAAGAGTTGGATGAGATGACCCGCACCTCCAATGCCTCGTCCGTCACCAGTCCATTCCCGGCCTACAATCCGTGGAAGTTGGGAGGCCTGAGTATTGCCGAGTTGGTACGCCGACTCTGGCGTCAAAGCCTACAAGACGAGCTGCTGGGCCGCGCCGCGCAACTGGCGTACTACGCGCTGCTCGCCCTCTTTCCCGCTTTGATTTTTCTCACGGCCCTAATGGGTCTCTTCTCGGTCCAGAACTACATGCCGGAGTTGATGAACTACTTGCGCAACGTCTTGCCCGCCGACGCCTTGTCGATGGTGAACCGTTTCCTGAGCCAGATCGCGGAGGGCAGCGGCGCGAACCTTCTGTCACTTGGAGCGCTCGGCGCATTATGGGCGTCGTCCAGCGGCGTGACAGCCATCATGGACGCGCTGAACGTCGTGTACGACGTCAAAGAAGATTCGCGGCCGTTCTGGCGTGTTCGGCTGACTGCCATCTTGCTCACTCTCGCTTTGGCCGGCTTCGTCATTCTTGCCCTGACGCTCGTTCTCTACGGTCCGAGTATCGGCACCTGGATTGCGAACTTGGTCGGATTGGGGCAGGCGTTCGCCTGGGCCTGGACCATCCTGCATTGGCCGGTCGTCGTCGGCCTCATGCTCCTGGTCGTCGCCGCCGTGTACTACGTTTGCCCGGACATCGAACAGAATTGGCGCTGGGTCACGCCCGGCTCGGCATTCGCGGTCGGCATGTGGGTGATTGTGTCGCTGGGATTCAAAGTATACGTGGATCATTTTGGTGGCTACAACAAAGTCTATGGATCCATCGCGGGCGTCATCGTGTTGATGCTGTGGTTCTATTGGAGCGGCATGGTGCTGCTGCTCGGCGGCGAGATCAACGCCGAAATCGAGCACGCGGCGACGGAACGTCAGAACAAGCGCGCCGAAACGACGAAGGCGAAGCAGGCAGCGTAACGATAAACCGGGCTGAGTGTTCAACTCATAACTCTCAATTTAACAGGAGTTCCAATGCCTCGCGTCCTTTGGAAAGGTGCCATCAGTTTCGGACTGGTTCATATCCCGGTCGGTCTCTACTCGGCCGAGAAACGGAACAGTTTCGACCTGACGATGCTGGACCGCCGAACGATGAAACCGGTCGGTTTCAAACGCTACAACAAAGAAACGGGCGAAGATGTGTCGTGGGACGATATCGTCAAGGGCTACGAATACGAGAAGGATCGTTATGTGGTTCTTACGGAAGAAGATTTTAAACGGGCGAACGTCGAGGCCACACAGACGGTCGACATCTTAAGCTTCGTCGATGAAGACGAAATTTCTTCGATGTATTTCGAGACCCCGTACTACCTGGCGCCGGACAAGCGGGGCCACAAAGGCTACGCCCTCCTCCGGGAAACACTCAAGCAGACCGGCAAAATCGGCATCGCCAACGTCGTGATCCGTACGAGACAGTATGTGGCGGCATTAATACCGGTGGGCGATGTCATCGTCATGAACACGCTGCGCTATGCAAATGAATTACGTGGAACTGACGAATTCGAAGTCCCTTCGAGTAATCTCAAAGCGGCAGGCGTCAATGCCAGGGAAATCGAGATGGCGCAAAGGCTGGTCGACGGCATGACGGCAAAATGGAATCCCGGGGAGTATCGTGACACGTACCACGAGGACTTGATGGCGTTGATCGAGAAGCGTGTTCAGGCCGGCCAAACCGAGGTGATAACCGAACCCTCGCAGGAAGGAGAGGAACGGCCGGCCAAAGGCGAGGTCATCGACTTGATGGCGCTCTTGAAACGAAGTGTGGAAACCAAAGGCAAGGCTGGTAAGCAGGCCAGACCGGCCAAGGCTCGTGGACGAAAGTCCGGTCCGAGGGCCGCGTGACATGGGAACGGGACATGTCGAATGGAAAATTTGAAAGGCAAACAAGAATTGCCGGCGAGGGAATGTTGGCCGCTAAATCGGCCGGCTTGCGATATATGGACGGCCGTCGGCCCGGCATCTACAGAGGCCGGCGGGGAAACGGATTCTCCTATGTGAGTGTCGACGGTAGGCCCCTGCGCGATGGCGAAACCCTGACGCGCATCAGATCTCTCGCGATTCCTCCGGCCTGGCGTGAGGTGTGGATTTGTCCGGATCCTCATGGCCATTTGCAGGCGACTGGGCGGGACGCAAGAGGACGAAAACAATACCGATACCATCCGCGCTGGCGCGAAACCCGGGACGGCAATAAGTATCAACGAATGATTGCCTTCGGTCGCGCCCTCCCTCTCATTCGAAGACGTGTGGAGAAAGACCTCGCTCGCCACGGCCTGTCGAGAGAGAAAATTCTCGCAACCGTCGTGCGCCTCCTGGAAGTGACGCTCATCCGCGTCGGCAATGAGGAGTATGCGAAATCCAACGACTCCTTCGGGCTCGCCACCATGCGCGACCGTCATGTGCGTATCAATGGGTCGGCTGTGCGGTTTCAATTTCGCGGCAAGAGCGGCATCGTCCATGCCGTTGACTTGGAAGATCGCCGCCTGGCCCGGATCGTCCGTCGAAGCCGGGATCTGCCGGGATACGAACTCTTTCAATATCTCGATGAAGGGGGCGAACGGCGGAGCATTGATGCCGCCGACGTCAATGCCTACCTGAAACAGATTGCCGGCGACGAGTTTACCGCTAAAGATTTCCGGACCTGGTCGGGGACAGTGCTCGCCGCGATGGCGCTGCGCGAGTTCGTCCCCGTCGAGTCACAGGCGCAGGCAAAGCGTAACGTGCTGCGGGCCATCGAAGCCGTGGCGAAGCGGCTCGGCAATACCAAAGCCGTCTGCCGCAAATGTTATATCCATCCCGGCGTCTTGAATGCCTATCTCGAAGGACGTCTCGTATCATCAGTAAATCGGAGCCGCGGGGTGCGATCCAAGCTTTCCTATTTTTCTCCCGAAGAGGCGGCAGTCTTGGCGCTGCTCCAACAAGGAATGAAGCGTGACCGGTGCGTGGCGCTGGCAGCATGACCATGTGAGATATCGGCCTGGCGTTGGAGAGACAGCTTGTCCGACTTCAGACAGCTTGTCTTCGCGAAGCGCTTTCTTGAACTGTAGCGGTTGACACCGCTACGAAAACGCTTTGCCACCGACGATCAATCCGGCAATCAGTAGTACGGCGAAGATGGCCAAGAAGAGAAAGAAGAGAATCTTGGCAATGCTTGCCGCCCCCATTGCTATGCCGGAAAAGCCGAATGCCGCGGCGATCAAAGCGATCACGAAGAAGATGGCGGCCCATTTCAGCAACATGGCAACCTCCTTGCCGTTATACCTAGCAACATCGGTGCCCTTGGCCATCGCCCCGGCGACCCTGGGATGTCTCCCAGTAGTCATGCTGAGTGCCAGGTGGTGAAGTGAAGGGCTAAGTAGGGATGGAACGGCAAGGGAGAAGTCATGAAACAACTGCGCCGCATTCATGACGTGGCCGAATTGACGATCCATGCGGTGGACGGAGATATCGGCCGTGCGCAGGAGCTGTACTTCGACGACCGCAGTTGGGCGATCCGGTATCTCGTGGTCAAGACCAGCGGCTGGCTGCTGGGCCGGGAGGTCCTACTGGCGCCCGCAGCCGTCGGCGAAATCGATGACACCAATGGAACAATGAAGGTGGCCTTGACGAAGGAACGGATCGAGCGCTCGCCGCCGATCGAGGTAGCGAAGCCGCTCTCGCGCGACTATGAAATCGCCTACTTCCAGCACTTTCAGTGGGCGCCCTACTGGGAACCAGGGCCCTCGACGTGGGCTAGCTCCGTGCCATATCCGAGAACGCCACCGGTGAATTTCGATACGGCGCTTCCCGCCGATGCTCCCACGAATCCGCATCTCCGCAGCAGTACAGAACTCATCGGATGCGACATTCGTGCGAGTGACGGAGTAATCGGCCATATAGAAGACCTGATTGTGGACGACCAAGACTGGATCGTGCGTTATCTGCAGGTAGATACCAAGAATTGGCTGCCGGGAAAGAGGATCTTGTTGCAGACCATGCGCATTGATCACATTAGTTGGGGCGAGCAATCAGTGGCCGTCATCCTGCCCCGACAAGCGATTGAATCGGCGCCGCCCTACGATCCATCCCAGCTGATCACACCGGCCTACGAGATACAGCTCTTCAAACACTACGGCACTCAGGCGGCCTAGTCCGAACTAAATTTGAGTAATTTAAGTGCTTCCTCGTCCGATTCCGGAAATACAAGCCCAAATCTGCTGCAATCGGCAAAAACTAGGGGTCTCCCTAGTTAGCAATATCCGACCCGGCGCAGTACGTTTTCCCACCGACTCTCACCTATATAGCGAGATTTTTCCACTCGGAGGCCATGATGAAACAGCCAGTTGTCGAGCAGGAACGAACTATGCTGGAAGACGCGCCGGTCGTTAGCAACGGAAGCGGACGGCGGCGGCAGGAAGTGTCCGAGCAACTTGGCGAAATTCTTAACGTCATGGTGGCCTATCGCAATGGAGATTTTACGGTGCGCCTGCCGTCAACATGGACAGGTGTGCTTGGGAAAATGTCTGACACGATGAACGATATTCTGGCTGTCAGCCAGAGACGAGCCGAAGAGACAGTCCGCATTTGCCGCGTCGTCGGCAAAGAAGGCCGATTGCGACAACGGTTGTCTGTGCCCGGCGTCGCGGGCGGATGGGCGGACGAAATCGATTCGCTGAATACATTGATCGACGACTTAGTCTCGCCGACGACTGAAGTCACGCGGGCGGTTGGCGCAGTCGGCAAGGGCGATCTGAGCCAGGCCATGGCTCTTGAAAAAGACGGCCGGCCGCTTGAAGGCGAGTTTCTGCGCAGCGCGAAGTTGGTCAATAAGATGATTGAGCAGTTGGCTGTCTTTACGTCGGAGGTCACGCGGGTCGCGCGCGAAGTCGGCACGGAAGGCAAGCTCGGCGGACAAGCACAGGTCAAAGGAGCCAGCGGCGTCTGGAAAGAACTCACGGATTCCGTCAATCAGATGGCGGGAAACCTCACCGCGCAAGTTCGAAACATCGCCGAGGTGACCATCGCCGTGGCCAACGGCGACCTCTCGAAAAAAATTACCGTCGACGTCCGGGGCGAAATCTTGCAGTTGAAGGAAGCGATTAACACCATGGTGGAGCAATTGCGCTCCTTTGCGTCGGAAGTCACCAGAGTCGCCCGCGAAGTCGGCACGGAAGGCAAGCTCGGCGGTCAAGCCGTCGTGCCGGGTGTCGCCGGCACGTGGAAGGACCTGACCGACAACGTGAACTCCATGGCTTCCAACCTCACGGCGCAGGTTCGGAACATCGTCGAGGTGACCATTGCCGTGGCCCGAGGCGATCTGTCGCGCAAGATCACGGTGGACGTCCGCGGCGAAATCCTCCAGCTCAAGGAAACGATCAATACGATGGTCGAGCAGCTGCGGTCGTTCGCGTCCGAAGTCACGCGCGTGGCGCGCGAAGTCGGTACGGAAGGCAAGCTCGGCGTGAACGCGGACGTGCCCGGCGTCGGCGGCACCTGGAAGGACCTCACCGACTCGGTCAACGCCATGGCCAACAATCTGACGGCGCAGGTCCGCAACATTGCCGAGGTGACGACCGCGGTCGCGCGCGGCGATCTCTCACGCAAGATCACCGTCGACGTCAAGGGTGAAATTCTCGCGTTGAAGAATACGATCAATACCATGGTGGACCAGCTCAACGGATTCGCAGCCGAAGTCACCCGCGTCGCAAGGGATGTCGGAACCGAAGGGAAGCTGGGCGTGCAGGCCGTCGTGCCCGGCGTCGGCGGCACCTGGAAGGACCTCACCGACTCGGTCAACGCGATGGGCGTCAATTTGACGGCGCAGGTCCGCAACATTGCCGAAGTGGCGACCGCGGTGGCAAGGGGCGACCTTTCGCGCAAAATTACCGTGGACGTGAAGGGCGAAATTCTGGAGTTGAAGAACACGCTCAATACCATGGTGGACCAGCTCAACGGATTCGCGGCCGAGGTCACCCGCGTCGCGCGCGAGGTGGGAACCGAAGGGAAGCTGGGCGTGCAGGCCGTCGTGCCCGGCGTTGGCGGCACCTGGAAAGACCTGACCGACAACGTCAACAGCATGGCCAACAATTTGACGGCGCAGGTCCGCAACATTGCCGAAGTGGCGACGTCGGTGGCGCGCGGCGACTTGTCACGGAAAATTACGGTGGACGTGAGCGGTGAGATCCTCCAACTGAAGGAAACCATCAACGTCATGGTGGAGCAGCTCCGCTCCTTCGCCTCGGAGGTCACGCGCGTGGCGCGCGAAGTCGGCACCGAAGGGAAGCTCGGCGGCCAGGCCCAAGTCAAAGGTGTCAGCGGTGTGTGGAAGGAATTGACGGAAAGCGTCAATGAAATGGCCGGTAACCTGACGGCGCAAGTTCGCAATATCGCCGAAGTCACGGTCGCCGTCGCGAACGGCGATCTTTCCAAAAAAATCATCGTGGACGTCCGCGGTGAAATTTTGCAGCTCAAGGAAGCGGCCAACAGCATGGTGGAGCAGCTGCGCTCGTTTGCCTCGGAGGTCACGCGTGTGGCGCGCGAAGTCGGCACCGAAGGCAAGCTCGGCGGTCAGGCCCAGGTTAAAGGTGTCAGCGGTGTGTGGAAGGAATTGACGGAAAGCGTCAATGAAATGGCCGGTAACCTGACGGCGCAAGTTCGCAATATCGCCGAAGTCACGGTCGCCGTCGCGAACGGCGATCTTTCCAAAAAAATCATCGTGGACGTCCGCGGTGAAATTTTGCAGCTCAAGGAAGCGGCCAACAGCATGGTGGAGCAGCTGCGCTCGTTTGCCTCGGAGGTCACGCGTGTGGCGCGCGAAGTCGGCACCGAAGGCAAGCTCGGCGGTCAGGCCCAGGTGCCTGGTGTCGCGGGAACTTGGAAGGACCTGACCGACAACGTGAATTCGATGGCCTCCAACCTGACGGCGCAGGTGCGGAACATCGCCGAGGTGACGATCGCGGTGGCGAACGGCGACCTCTCGCGCAAAATCACCGTCGACGTGCGCGGCGAAATTCTGCAGTTGAAAGAGGCCATCAATACGATGGTCGAACAGCTTCGGTCCTTCGCCTCGGAAGTGACGCGCGTGGCGCGCGAAGTCGGCACGGAAGGCCGCTTGGGCGTGCAGGCCGTCGTGCCCGGCGTCGCCGGCACCTGGAAGGACCTGACCGACTCGGTCAATGCGATGGGCGCCAACCTCACCGCGCAGGTGCGGAATATCGCCGAGGTGACAACGGCCGTTGCCCGCGGAGACATGTCGCGCAAAATCACGGTGGACGACAAAGG
>CAMLHQ010000052.1 GCA_946479785.1 uncultured Nitrospira sp. | reverse complement strand
TACTTCCATAACTCCTTAGCATCGTTTTCCCCGAAGACGAGCGGCGTGTTGTTCGCAGAGCCGGCGAAGTACACCTTCACCGTCATCTCATCCTGCCACACCTGCGCTTCGGCATAGCTGACGCTGTCGAGATTTAACGCTTTCTTCCCGATGCGCACATAGTTCATAGCTGCCCCTCCCTATGCGGATGTATCGAGACTATAGCATCAGTCTGCGGACGATCCAACGAGTAATCATGTTTGAGATCGGCGCAATGATATCAGAACTCACAGAATTTGCGTCTTTTTCTTGTCGCACAAGACTCGGTATGGTCTAGTACAACTGGATCCATGTGATTTGCGTTGGAAGCAGATGTGATGTGGGGTGCTGTATCTGCTCTCGCTGGTTCTCGTTACGCAGATGCAAACCTTTTATAGAAGAAACCGAATTAAATGAACCGTAGCCATAACAGGTCGGTTAACCCAAAGAGTTTCCATAAATGGATGTTTTAAATATTATGCAGTGTACAAACCTTGGTGGAACCGAGCGCGGCTCATTTCAGTTTATGGCCGGTTTGCAAAAGAGACGGCATTCTTGCCGCGTCCTTTCGTTGCACCCATTAGGCCGTTTCACTCCAATTTTAAGAGACCAAGGTATTGTGGCTGAAGGACTCCCCTATTTAGGCAAGGGCGGCGTTCTAAGTGCTCCGCTGTTACATCGAAAACTTAGAACCATTCAGGCTGACGCGGTGATTATGACAGGACACAACTTACTCGCCATGGCATGCCTTGGAGATCTCTGCAAAGGTCGTCGGGTACTCAGCATGCATTATCATCACACGGGAGCAAAAGCGCTGTGGCAATGGCGCCTCATATATCAGCTGGCAAGGAGGAAGTTCCAAGCGATCACCTTCAACTCCGATTTTATTCGTCGTGAGGCAGAATCAATATGCCCCTCTATCACCTCCATCAGCCAAACCATTCGATACCCCATTGCTATCCCGGCTATGGCAACTGATGAAGAGAAAAAAGCGGCCCGGCAATCATTGGGAATCGACCGAGATGCAATGGTGATTGGGAATGCGAGTTGGTTGATACATCGAAAACGTCTCGATGTGTTCTTGAACGTTGCAGCCAAGATCATCAACCTAGAACAGAAAGTTGTATTCCTAATCGCAGGTGATGGACCGGAGCGCGCTGTTCTTCAAGGTTTAGCCCACCGTTTGGGAATTGCCGATCGTATTCACTGGTTGGGCTGGCAGGAGGATACACGCAAATTCTACTTGTGCGTAGATGCATTGCTCTTTAATAGCGACTGGGACGCAGTACCGATGACCGTCCTGGAAGCTATGAGCTATGGGATTCCAGTGGTGGCATCGATACTAAACGGTGGGCTAAAGGAAATCTTGGTGCACGGGGAACATGGTTTTCTATTTTCCACTCATGATATCGCCGCTCTCGTTAATTCAGTGATGATGATTTTGAAAGGGAACGGTCGGGAATTCGCTTTAGCCGGCCGCCAGCGAATAAAGGAGTGTTGTAATTTTGAAAATTGCGTCACATTAATGGAACGTTTGCTCGAACGCGAAAATACTAGAACGTCATGAGAGTATCGATCATCATCCCCGCATATAATTCTGCGCAATTTCTTGAGACGACTATTTTGAGCGTAATGAAGCAGGCCTATCAAGATTATGAAATAGTCATCGTAGATGACGGTTCCACCGACAATACGAGAGAGGTCGTGAAGTCATTCCCCGGTGGCTGCACCTATCTCTACCAAAGGAATGCAGGACCATCTGCGGCTAGGAACCGTGGGATTGAGAATTCAAATGGCGAACTTATAGCATTTCTTGACGCAGATGACGCGTGGCTTCCCGGAAAATTGCACGCTCAAGTTGCGATCATGGATCAAAATCCTGAGGTGGGTCTTGTCGAAACAGGATCCTTTCTTTGCGATGAACATTTGTATCCAATCCGCTACCTCCCACCTGCTCGATTAAGAGGCCAGGTGTTCGAGGAAATGTTAATAGACTCGAAGGTCCCCAATACTTCAACGGTTCTTGTCCGGCGTATCTATCTTGAACAGACTGGTGGATTTGATCCGACATACAGGAATGTCGAGGATTACGAATTATGGCTACGCCTGGCGCAACTATGTCGATTTGATTACCTCGAAGAAGCTTTCGCCTATCAGAGAGTACATGCGGGGCATTCGCTAAAAGACGGAAGATACATGCTTGAGATGTACAGCAATATTGTGACTCGCCATGTATCGGACAATCCGAGGCTCAAGCCCAGAATGACTGCTGCTTTAGAGCGTGCAGAAATGTCAGCTATTAAGTTGATGTGTTTCCAGCATCAATGGCGCGATGCAGTGCCTTTGGCCGTGTACTCTCGCGTCTCACGGGGATTGCGGCATGCGGTCACGGCCTACCTCTACCTCATGCTTCTCATTGTCCCCAAACGCTTTATTCAAAGGTTGAGAACAATCTATTGGCAGTTCTCAGAGGGTTGATCGTGACTCTCTTCTCGGCGGCAGACTCAATAGCGAATCCGACCGTCACATTCCAAGTTTTGTCCCGGATTCCGCATGCAGCTTACGACAGATTTCTGGAATCGCCTTTGCTGGTGCCGTATTACCACATGGTAAGCGATGAAACAATCGCTCACGTGCGACATCTCTTTCCCTACAAAACTATTCGACAGTTCAAAAGAGATCTCGAGTTTCTCTTGAAGAAGTATAAATCTCTTGGTCTAGCCGAAGTCATCAAGCACATAAGAGACGCGCGCCCATTCCCTCCAAGAACCTTTTTACTCACATTCGATGACGGATATCGAGAAATGAGCGAGGTGGTAGCCCCCATACTTCTTGACAAAGGAGTGAACGCAACGTTCTTTGTAAACAGCGCGTTCGTCGACAATCAGCAGCTGGGGTATTGGCACAAACTGAGTATCGTGATCGAACAGTTCGAGAAGGTGCGAACGACGGCGCTAGAAAAGAGGGTGTCGCATTTATTGGAATATTACGGAATCTACTCCTGCGAAATCGCATATGGCATCATGAATATCAGGTGTATTCCGGCTCATGCGATTGATGCGATTGCTAACCTGCTGGAGATTGATTGGGGGACTTATCTACAGACGTCCGCACCGTTTATGACGTCTCTCCAGATCGATCATTTAGTGCACAACGGATTCACGATTGGGGGGCACAGTGTTGATCACTCTGCATATGCGTCTCTTACCTTGGACGCACAACTCAAACAGACCATTGAAAGTGTGAGGTTTGTAAAGGAGAGGTTTCATCTGGATTATGGAGCTTTTGCTTTTCCATTTTCCGATGATGAAGTATCAAGAGAGTTTTTTGGAAGATTGTACAACAGTGGAATAGTCGATGTGTCATTTGGGACTGCGGGGTTGGTGAGGGGATTCGAGCGCAAGCACATCCAAAGAATCAGCTTTGAAGCGCCGATTGCGGCTGCAGAGCAAATAGTTGCCTTTCAGTGTGGTCGATACTTGTTGAAGGCGATGAGGAGAAAGATCTCAGACATTTTTGCCCCAAGGTAGTACCTGATTCGGTTAACCAATTTACGGAGCTGCAGACGACCCATGAGGGCTATGCGAGGTAGTGTATCGGAGCTGAAACAGGCATTTTTTAGAGCGATGATTCACATGTTGGGCAGGCGTGCTGCATGGCGAATCGGTCGATCCTTGTACATGTATGCAAGAGCGGACTACCCCAATATCATGACAATCAACGGAGAACAACTGATGCAGCGCCAACTTCTTGGTGCTTGCGCTAAGGCACGGATTAAGCCCGTGATATTCGATGTTGGAGCCAATGTTGGAGAATGGACATGTTCTCTTCTTCACATCTATACAGATCTGCGAATGGATAGCGGCATAGACCTGCATTGTTTTGAACCAGTACCCTCCACGTTTGATGCACTGAAGCGACGGATTAGCAGTTCTCATCATGGCTTGTCGGTTCGCGTAATATCTCAAGCGCTCTCTCAACAGCCAGGTACGACAGAGATGTATATCGTGGGAGAAAAGGCTGGGACTAATTCATTGCATCGTGATGGGACACCAGACATTCATAGCATCAGCATACAGATGACCACTGCCGATGACTATTGCATGGAAAATACAATCCCTCTTATTCATTATTTGAAGTGCGATACCGAAGGACACGATGTGGAAGTGCTTTCGGGTGCCATGCGGTTGCTCACAGAAGAGAGAATTATGACGTTTCAGTTTGAATATAACCATCGATGGGTGTATTCGAGGCATTATCTCCGAGACGTATTCGAGCGCATCAAGAACCTGCCTTACCAAGTCGGAAAAATCACACCGATTGGAGTTGAGATGTATGACGAATGGCATCCGGAACTAGAGCGCTTTTTCGAGGGAAACTATGCGCTCATTCACAAGAGGGCACTTCCATGGTATTCAGTAAGAACCGCAACGTTCGACCAATCGAACTCATACAGCACCTAACGGGTCACGCACCGGTCCGGACATGCCATCGCTTCTGGTACTAACGACTTCCATATGCCCCGGACGCAGTTGATTGCATGTGAAGATTCTACACGTCACACCGGCTTTTTCTCCCGCCTTTGGATACGGAGGCCCGATCCCTGTTCTTCATAGCCTCTGTTCGCACCTCGCAGAAGCGGGTTGCTCGATACGCGTACTAACCACAAACACGAATGGCTTAAGAGCGACGCTTGATGTGTCGACCCGTGAGGAGATTCCGATCGCTGACCAAGTTTACGTTCAGTATTGCAGGCGCATCGCACGACATTCGGTGTCGATACAGCTCCTGAGAGCGCTGCCTGGATATGTCGGTTGGTCGGATGCGGTTCATCTTACGGGAGTCTACAATTTCCCGGTCATTCCCACCCTGCTGTTGTGCCGATTGATGGAAAAGCCAGTGATATGGTCTCCGCATGGAGTCCTGCAACGCTGGGAGGGATCGAGACGGAAAAAATTGAAGGATATGTGGGAACAGATATGTTGGGCTATTGCACCAAATCGAGTCACATTTCACGCGTCATCTCAAGTAGAGGCCGATGAATTGCGCAGGTTTGTCAAAGCTCTCCCGATTGCCGTCATTCCATGGGGAGTTACGATCCCTCAAGAGGTTCATAAAACTGGAAAAAACGGAGTCTTGCGGATGCTTTACCTCGGACGCCTTGACCCAAAAAAAGGGATTGAAAATCTGATCGATGCCTGCAAACTACTGGCGGCATGCGGCGATCCAGATTGGTCTCTGACGATCGCGGGTGCGGGAGACCCCGAGTACACCCAACGGCTTGTTCGCAAGATCCGCGAAGCGGGGCTGGCGCAGGACGAAGCTTCCTCTCTCAGGCAGGTGAATATGATCGGTGAAGTAACCGGCCTCGCGAAGAATCGCCTCTTGGAGAATACTGATGTAGTGATCCTTCCTTCATACACTGAAAATTTTTCTGTCGTAGTCGGCGAATCCTTAGCCATGGGAGTGCCAGTGATTGCGAGCACCAAGACACCTTGGAAAAGATTAGAAGATGTGGGATGTGGACTTTGGGTGGATAATGACCCTCAGAGCCTAGCAAAGGCCATTACCCGCATGAACCAACTTCCGTTAGACGATATGGGACAGCGGGGAAGAAGGTGGATGGAGCAAGAGTTCTCCTGGTCTGGTACTGCTCAACGCATGGTACATTGTTATGGCGAGCTTTTGAGTCAGAAGATCGGTGGCATATCCTAGCGGCTCGAAAATCAGAATAAGTTTTGTCCTTCCGTTCCTACGAAGTATCCTCAAGACAATTGGTTCTTGACGCCGAGACATCCAGACTCGGCCGTGTATTTCCTCGGGTCATACAAGCGTTCTAAGGTCTTCAAGCCGATACTACTTCGGGACAACGAACGATGTGCGGCATTGCCGGCATATTTGCTTATGACAATCAGGCTCCTCCCATAGATACAGAGGAGTTGCTCCGCATCCGTGAGGCCATGCGATTGCGCGGTCCTGACGGTGAAGGGCTTTGGGTGTCTCGCAATGGTCGAGTCGGTCTCGCACATCGACGGCTCGCCATTATTGATCTCACCGATGAGGGACTCCAACCAATGGCGACGCCGGATGGCGCGCTGCACATCACCTTCAATGGGGAAATCTACAATTACCGGGAACTGCGTCGGCTGCTCGAAACAAAGGGATATGTCTTCCGGAGCAACAGCGACACCGAAGTACTGCTTCATCTCTATCGGGCGTTCGGAATCAACATGTTGGAACACTTGCGAGGCATGTATGCCTTTGCGTTGTGGGATCAGTCTCGTGAGGCGTTGTTACTGGCAAGAGACCCGTTAGGCATCAAGCCGCTCTATTATGCGGATAATGGCGCTACGATTCGGGTGGCCTCGCAAGTAAAAGCGCTCCTTGCCGGCGGTCAGGTCGATCAAAGCCCTCAACCAGCCGGGCATGTGGGCTTCCTGCTCTGGGGATACGTTCCGGAGCCCCATACACTTTACCGGGGAGTGAAGTCCCTTTCCGCCGGGACGATCATGCTGATCGAGCGAAACAG
The DNA here is from genome assembly GCA_946479785.1 of uncultured Nitrospira sp. Next base: position 15,490 of record CAMLHQ010000052.1, on the reverse strand, counting down.
GTCTCCGCGCCTCCAAACGGTCTTTAGTCTCAGCAAACTATTTGAAAAGGCAGAACAGGAGAGTCGGGAGGTCCCGCAGGCACGAACTACTGCCGAGGGTTGCAACGTCCTCAAAAGATCGTTGCTCGACAGCGTGCGACATCATCTCGTATCCGATGTTCCGGTTGGCGTATTTCTTTCGGCTGGCGTCGACTCAAGCGTTATTGCCTCGCTTGCTCAGGAGGCAGGACAGCAGATCTGTGCCGTTACGCTTGGCTTTCGAGAGTATGCGGGAACACAAAGCGATGAGGTACCGCTGGCACAATCGCTGTCAAGACAGTTGGGCCTGAGACACCATGTCGAGTGGCTAGAGAAGAGCGAATTTATGAGCGAAATTCCGTCGATCCTATCCGCAATGGACCAACCATCGATCGATGGCGTGAACACCTATTTTGTGGCGCGCGCAGCGTCGCGTCTGGGACTCAAAGTAGCACTGACTGGGATGGGTGGCGACGAGTTGTTCGCCGGATATACGCATTTCAAGCAATTGCCTCGTACAGTGTCTTTTTTCAAATGGTCGGCAAACATTCCGTTTCTCGGATCGACCATCCGGATGCTGTCGACTCCCGTGGTCAAGCGTATCACCTCTCCAAAGTATGCCGGACTTTTCGAGTATGGGACCTCCATCGAGGGGGCCTATCTGCTCCGGCGTGGAACCTTCATGCCGTGGGAGCTAACAGGGCAATTGGACGAAGACCTTCTCCACGAGGGGTGGGCGGACTTGCATCAGATGTTTCGTCTTCGGGTGAGCCAGGATGGTATTTGTGGCACACGCCCGAAGATTACAGTACTTGAATTTAACTGGTATTTGCGTAACCAACTCCTCCGGGATACCGACTGGGCTAGCATGGCGCATTCGCTCGAAGTCAGAACACCCTTGGTGGATTGGACCTTGCTAGAACAGCTGGCTCCCCTGCTGGTATCTTTCCAAGCCCCCAGCAAAATTGATTTCGCTTCCATTCCCAAGACGCCGATACCGGCAGTCATCCGCACACGACAGAAAACAGGTTTCGTTGTGCCGGTCCGTCAATGGATTCAAGAGAATCTGGATGTCTCAGAGAGCGGATCCCGCACCTGGGCTAAGCAGGTGTATCGCATCTTCTCAAATGCAAAACGGGCGTTGGTGCTGGTGACTGACGCCTATGGCGGGCGTGGTGGCATCGCTAAGTTCAATCGAGATCTGTTGGAAGCATTGTCTTCCCATCTGCAATACCGGGAGACGATCACTCTTCCTCGGGTGATTAGTGAAGCAGTTACGAGCGTCATGCCGAACAATCTCCAGTTTGATTTAATGGCCGCGAATGGGAAATTCGCCTATGCGGGGAGATTATGTCGGTTACTCTATAAGCGCAAACGGTTTGACGTTGTGGTGTGTGGCCATATCAATTTACTACCGGTCGCCTGGATGGTGAGCCGCGTGACCGGTGCCCCGCTGATGCTTATATGCCACGGGATCGAAGCCTGGAAGCCAACTTCGCGACGGATTGTAAATAGGCTTGCGGCAACGATTGATTATCTGGTTGCTGTCAGTGCTGTCACTCGTGACCGGTTTCGCCAGTGGGTCAAGACATCGGGTCAGACCGATTTCATTCTCCCGAATTGTGTCGATCTGGCCCGCTTTCAGCCGCACCCCAAGAATAAAGGACTGCTTGATCGATTTCATCTCCACGACAAGACTCTCATCATGACGCTCGCTCGATTCAGCGGACGTGAACGGTACAAGGGTGTGGACGAAGTGCTTGAAGTGCTCCCTAATTTGCTGCGCAGTTTCCCCAGTCTGATGTATATGGCCGCTGGAAGCGGAGAGGATCTACCACGACTTCAACGCAAAGCGGAGTCGCTGGGGATTGCCGACCGTGTGATCTTCCCCGGGCAAATCAGCGAATCGGAAAAGGTGGACTACTACAATTTGGCGGATGCCTTCGTGATGCCAGGGCGAGGAGAGGGGTTTGGGATTGTGTACCTGGAAGCGATGGCTTGTGGGGTGCCCGTCGTGGGGAGCGTTCTTGACGGGTCCAAGGATGCATTGCTTGATGGGAAACTCGGTGTATTGGTGGATCCGACCAATCCTTCGAGTGTCGAGCAAGGCATACGTGACGCTCTTGCGCGCGCGAAAGCTATACCTAAGGGATTAGAGTATTTCTCGAAGGATCGTTTTTGTGATCGAGTGCAGAACATCCTTAATGAAGTATCAAATGGGGCAATGGTCCGAGAAATGCAGCATGTTCGAAGGTGAACGCCGTCGATTTATGATCGAGGGAACTTGGGTGATCGCCGGGCAGCTGCTTTCTGCGGCAGGAACCCTTGTCGGTCTTCGTATGATGACGGGTTTGCTCTCGCCGCATGTTTTTGGTGAGGTTGTTCTGGTCAGTGGGATTGTTCTGATGGCCGAAGGTTTGACTGTCGCACCGTTGATGCAGGCGGTCGTCAGGTATTATCCCGAAGCAGCGGCAGCAAATAGCGTAGGGGTACTTCGGGATGCCACGACGAACCAGCTGAGTCGTTTGACGGTGTTGACCGGGGCCATCTGCCTTATCGGATTTCTTCTATACAGCTGGTTCGCTCCGATCAGTGCGTGGCTTGGCCCTCTGGCCTTAGCTCTCCTGATCGTCGAGGTACAACGCCAGCACGAAATTACACTCCTGAACTCAGCACGATGTCAGCGGATTGCCGCGATCTGGATGGCAACCGAGGTATGGGGTCGACCTATCGTGGCTGGGGCGCTGATCGTCGCGACAGGACCAACTGCTGTCGCAACACTCGCTGGATTTCTGGCAGCCTCGTTTGCTGGACTGCTGCTCTTCAAGCCTTGGAGAATAACGGGTAGCGCAAGGCACGATTGTGGTCATGAGGTAATCGTTCGGACTGATCCCAGAGACAGTGAGTCCCCACCTGTTCGGCGACAGGTAGTGCCGGAAGAACAACAATTGGTGAGGAGCCTGAGGCGATACTCCATGCCGTTGATGCCGCTCGGCGTCATCGACTGGATCACAAGTCAAGCCGATCGCTATCTCATAGGTGCCCTGATTGGGGTAGAGCAGGCAGGGCTCTATGCCGCCGTGTATGGCCTCGCAAGCCGTCCATTTCTGATGGCAGGCGGAGCGTTGGAGCTGTGGATGCGACCGGTTTACTACGAGGCGATCCTGTCTGGTTCGTCGAGTCGCGAAAAAAACATTTTGCACGTTTGGCTGGGGGCCGTTTTGTGTGCAGCCTTAATAGGAACGATGGCCTTCACGATCTGGCACGAGGAAATTGCCGCATTACTTCTTGCTGCACCCTATAGAACGGTTTCATGGCTCATGCCGTGGATCGCCGCAGGCTATGGGTTGTTGTTGATCGCACATCTTTATGGGCGTGTCTGCTATGCCCATCACGACACGAAGGCCGTGTTTGTGATGGAAACGATGGGTAGCGTGGTCTCTTTGATCGCTGCTGCCTATGGACTAGTGGTGTTTGGGGTTGCTGGGGCGGCCTATGCCGTGCCGGTTTATTTTGGTGCGCAACTTATTGTGGCGAAGATACTGGCTCGGCGGGCAGAAGGTAGACGCGGAGCGACGCTATGGGTGGGAGAACATGCGAGGGCGTGAGGACAACAGGATGGTAATGGATTATCGTCAAAGAATCTACGCCCGATACGGCGAGAGCTTTCAGGATGCCGGGAAGTGTTTTGATGCAGCTGCTAGCACTCGTTGGGGCAAATCATATCGCCATTATCTAAAGGGCTGGCTGCCAAGCAATCAAGATGCCGAGATCGTCGAGTTGGCCTGCGGTGGCGGGAGACTGCTACATTTTTTGAAGAAGGCTGGGTATAGAAGATTGACCGGTGTCGATATTAGCCCGGATCAAGTCTCTCTCGCAAAACAGGTCGTACCGAACATCGTCCAATGTGATGTGTTGTCTTTTCTCGAGTCTCAGCGAGAACGGTTCGATCTGGTGATTGGGCTGGACATCATCGAGCATTTCCATAAGCCGGAGGTCCTACATTTTCTTGATCACTGCTTCACCGGGTTAAAACCTGGAGGGACAATAATTCTTCAGACCCCTAACGCTGAGAGTCCATGGGGTTCTATGCATCGCTACAACGATTTGACTCATGAGGTGTGCTTCAACCCCAATAGCTTATCTCGGTTGTTGAGGCTCGCGGGGTTCTCGGATATTGAAGCCCGAGAGGCGGGACCTGTGCTTCGAGGAGGTAGTCTTGTGTCCGTGGCACGTTATGCGTTGTGGCAGGCCATTCGTGCCGTGCTCACAGTATGGAACCTTGCGGAAACGGGCAGCCGAGGGAGTGGCGTGTTTACTCGGGTGTTTCTCGTCTCAGGATTAAAGCGATGAACAAAAACGTTCGCATACTCTACATCGGGCAGTTGTGGCAAGGTGGAACCTGCCTCGAACGGATGCGACTGTTGGAAAGATTGGGCTGCCAAATTGTTCCCTTCGATACCACTCCATGGATTGCTGGAGGCAGTCGATGGGGACGTTCATTGGCACATCGAATGAACTGGGGCTTCCCCCTGAAACGGTTGAACCATGCGCTGATAGCATTCACGCAAACACTCAGAGACGTTACGCATATCTGGATCGATAAAGGCCGTTGGATCTATCCAAGCACGGTGCGCTTTCTGAAAGAACAGACAGGCTCGATCTGTGTGCACTACACTCCCGATCCACAACTTCTGCACCATCGATCGCGCCATTTCAATGCCGCAATTCCGCTCTATGACCTGCTGGTGACTACGAAGCCGTTCGAGGTGGCGAGCTACAAAAGCTCCGGTGCTAAAGAGGTGTTGGTGGTTTTGCAGGGGTATGATGATCGGTTTGTTCCTTGTACGCCGTCAGCGGAAACTCAGGCGGAGCTGGGATCAGATGTGTGCTTTGTCGGGCATTGCGAGCGGCATTATGCGAGACAGCTGCGGATTGTCGGTAAAGCAACGGAGCGCCTCAAGATTTGGGGTCCACAGTGGCGTCGCTATTCGAGGTTTCACTTGTGGGCACGCAGGTCTGTGGCTGGTGATGGGATCTGGGGGGCGCGCTATCCTCTCGCCTTGGCTTCTTCGAGGATTGCACTAGGCTTACTGAGTAAGCGAATTCCGGAAACCACGACAACCCGTTCCTTCGAGATTCCGGCGACAGGCGTTCTTCTGTTAGCTGAGAGAACGGAAGAACATCAGACACTCTTCCGAGAGGGAGTCGAAGCAGATTTTTTCGGGAGTGAACAGGAACTACGGGAGAAGATTCTCTTCTATCTACGCCATGATGATGCGAGAAGCAAGATTGCGGCGGCCGGACGAGAGCGATGTCTGAAGAGCGGGTATCACAGCCGAGATCAGCTCCAGCGGGTCCTTAGGTGCCTCCACTAGTAGGCATATTCCAGGGAACAACAATGGGTTCTTTAATGGATCAGACTCTACCCTTAATTGTGGTTGTGGCGGTTACTTCCGGGCTGAGCTTGCTGTATGGGGCAGCGTATATCCAGTTCGGCCAGGATCTAGTTGCCTTCGTCAATCAGATTGGCCCGATCCTGATTTTCCTCACCTGTGGGTGGGCTGCGTACGATCTTGTTCGTCGATCTTCACTCTCTCTCTGGTCTCCCGCACCGTGGTTTCTCGTAGCCTGCGCGGCCTATTATGGATTTGGGCCGTTGGCGTTGCATTTCGCGACGCAGGAAAGTGTGGAGTACATCAACTCAGACTTTCCGGTGGATGAGCGCTGGCTTCTTCGCACAAACCTGCTGAATACTGTCGGTGTGGGAATTGTTTGCATCATGGTGACAATGGCAAACACACTGTTGTCCTCTCGACAAATACGCTTTGACTATGACGGTCAGGATGCCACGGAGCCGATCATGTGGCTTTTCGTTGTTGTCGGAGGGACTGTCAAATATCTCTTTACCCTGCCCTACATATTCGGCCTCCTTACCTGGGTGTTACCGGGAAGCATTCAGCATTTGTCGAGTCTTCTGAATGCCGCAATTGTTCTATTATATGTCTTAATACATCAAGGTGAGACGAAGTACCGTCCGCTTCTCTATCTGGTGATCGGTAGCGAGTTCATCGTCGGACTGATGACCTTTAGTAAGCAGGAAATTATCACAACGGTTCTCGCTATCCTGCTCGGCCGATACCTCTGCAAACCCGATCTTCGAGCCATGATCGCTTCGGGCCTCGTTATGGCAGCTATATATGCGATCGTGCTGTCCCCATTTGTATCGTTTGCTCGTGTCGCGTCCGGCGGTTTCGGTGTTAGCGACGTGAGTGATCTTCATGCGACCGTTGAAGAGTACGATCGCGTCGGAAAGGACGCACTGGCTACGCTCCAGCCGGGGGTTCAGGGGTGGTGGACGCGCCTCTGCTATACCCCCGTACAAGCATTCGTCATGGATTCGTACGATGCAGGCGGGCCGGGCGAAACGTTCGCCCTATTGCAGTATGTATTGGTTCCTCGATTCCTGTCAGAGGACAAGCCCATCATGACGCCAGGTCGAGAGCTGACGAAGCTGTTGATTGGCGACGACTCGCTCGGCCATACGGGGGTGGGTGTTTTTGGAGAGGCCTATTGGAATGGTGGGTGGACGATAGTGATCGGAGCATGCACATATCTAGGGATCTTGATCGCCTTTTGGGGTCGGTTCTCCACCACAATGGTGGCTACGCGCCAATATGTGTATATGCCGCTCATTCTTATGGGGATTATTGCGGGTCTTCGGCCGGATGACTGGTTCGTTTCGACTTATGTCGCGTCCATCGTTGAAGCGGTGGTTCTTTATGCTCTTCTTACCATTATGTTGAATCTTGTGCGATTGTGGCCAACCATGATTATGGGCCGTCGAGCTCATGGCAATTACTGAGTGCTCTGGTAAATGCGAACATGAATGTTTTGCATATCACTCCAGCCTTCTATCCCGCGCACATCTATGGAGGCCCTATTGAATCTGTGTACCAACTCTGTCGGCATCTCGAACAGGCTGGGTGTGATGTTCGGGTTCTGACAACGGACGCCAACGGTCCCAAGACGGTCCTGAACGTCGAGACATCGCGAGAAGTAAAAATCGAGCCTCGACTGTCTGTGCGTTATTGCCACAGGATCTTCCGTCACACCGTCTCACCCACTCTCCTTCGTCTGCTGCCGGATTATATTCGGAGCGTCGATGTGGTGCATGTGACTTCAGTGTACTCTTTCCCCACGATCCCGACGCTCTGGGTCTGCAAGATGCTTGGTAAGCCTACCGTGTGGTCACCGCGAGGGGCCTTCCAGCAATGGGAAGGTGCAACGCGGACGCATGCGAAGGCGCAATGGGATCGAATCTGCCGTGCTGTTGTTCCAGAGAAGCTGGTCCTCCATACCACATCCGACCAAGAGGCTGAGGCGACTCGAGAGCGAATCAAGGACAAAGAGGTAGTCATCATCCCCAATGGCGTGGAAACTGCGGACAAGATGAAGTGTGTAACCGGAGAGAGCGGGCTACGTCTCCTATATATTGGCCGTCTCCATCCAATTAAGGCAGTTGAAAACCTTCTGAAGGCCTGTCGCATTTTAGATGAGGATCGACTGTCGTGGTCTCTCACTATAGCCGGATCCGGTGATTTCTCGTATACGTCAAAGCTTTGTGATCTCATGGTAAGGCTGTCGTTGCAAAACCGTGTGAAATTGGTGGGCGAAGTGACAGGCGAGGCGAAAGAACAGCTATATAGTCGAGCCAATCTCCTGGTGCTTCCCTCGCATAGCGAAAATTTTGGGCTCGTTGTCGCTGAGGCGTTGGCACACGGGATTCCAGTCGTTGCGAGTAGGGGGACGCCTTGGAAGCAACTTGAAGAGAGAGGTTGTGGCCTCTGGGTAAACAATGATCCGAAGAGCCTTGCAGCGGCTATCATGCGAATGAGTCGGATGCCCCTGGTCCAGATGGGCAATCGCGGAGAAGACTGGATGCGGCATGAATTTTCGTGGAGGAAGCGCGCACAAGAGATGATGGCATGTTATCTGGGCGTGAGCAATATGGATGCCATTCGGGAGAGAGCAGCATGAACACACCGGTCCGCGAAATTCCATGTGGCATGTGTAAGGCTACATCCTTCACTGGCTGGCGCTGGGACGATCTCGAATCATGTTGTGCTTGTGGGCATATACGGCGGTCTTCTCTCCTTCCGGCTGGCGAAAGCCATAGGCTCCTACAAGAAGAGGTCTTTGGGCAGGATTATTTGTCTCACACTGACCTCTTTACACAATTCTACGACTTCCTGAATGTGAGTCGTCGGCGTCGGGAACTAGCGGCTGTTCTTCCGTGTGGACGTGTCCTTGAGGTAGGCGTTGGCCGAGGTACTCTGCTCAGGGCATTACGGTCGTCTGGATATCAAGTCGAAGGCCTTGATTTCTCCCGAGCCATCTCGTCCGTGCTGCAAGGCCGATACGCATTGCAAATACATAATCGGACTCTCGAGGCCCATGCGCAGGAGATGTGCGCGGGCTCCTACCATGCTGTCATCATGAGCCATGTTCTAGAGCACCTTGATTCACCTTTCTCAGGGCTGCGTGCGGTCAAGCATCTGCTTAATGAAGAAGGGGTGTTATATATTGCGGTTCCGAATGTTAGCTCATGGAACGCGCACTTGCCAGGGTGGAATGGATATGAACCGTATCATCTCCATTATTTTCATCGTCAGACACTCAAGCATGGTCTTCTCGCAGCAGGTTTCACTATCCTGTATGAAAGAACCGTCGAGCCCTTATCAGGATGGGTGAATACTCTGGCGAGATCGATCCGACGAAGACAGCCTGATTTGAGGACAGCGAATTACGATATCGTGCCCATGAGTCCTGCAAAGAAGGTCGTTTGGTTCACCTGCAATTTGTTACGCCTAGTGGCAGGTCTATTCCTGTCGCCCTTGCGATGGGCCCAAGGGTGGCTGGGATTCGGGGAAGAGCTCGTTATTATTGCCAGACCCAATAGGGCCTTCACATCTTGAGATGATAATGCCGGATGGACCTAGAGCAACAATCTGCATTGTCTCTTCGTGCGGTGGGCACTTCACCGAGGCTCTGTCTCTCAAGCCTGTCTATGACAGGTTTGACCACTTTTATGTATTGAATGATTACGTCCAATTGCCGAAAGGTCTCTATGGCAAGACCTATTTCATTCATCATTCAGAGCGCGATTGGCTATTCTTCGTGAATCTCTGGGAGGCGTGGCATATTCTTCGAAATAAGCGTCCAGCCGTGATCCTCAGTACCGGTGCTGGGCCGGCTGTGCCCTTCGCGATTGTCGGAAAACTCCTCGGAATAAAGATTCTTTTTGTTGAAACGATCGCTCGCGTCTCCAGCCCATCACTCGCTGGGAGAATCATGTATCGATTGGCTGACCGGTTCTTTTATCAATGGAAGGAGTTGGAGCCTTTTTTCCCTCGAGGGACCTACGGAGGGCCGCTCGCGTGATCTTTGTTACAGTCGGCAATGCCACGGATGGCTACATGAGATTACTCGATGCGGTAGAGCGTCTTGCTCGCGAAGGTGTCTTTGGAACCGATGAGGTATTTGTCCAGCGCGGAAACAATTCTGCGTTTCGGCCCGTCCGTTGTAGGCAGCAGGGCTTTTTGGATGTTGAAACGTTTGCGTCGATTGTTCACAGTGCGAATCTGGTTATCTGCCATGGAGGTGCGGGAACATTATTGCATGTGCTTCGGGCTGGGAAGATTCCTGTCGTTATGCCAAGAAGACAACAGTACGGCGAAGTGATTGACGATCATCAAATGGAATTGGCCAAAGCCCTCTCGGCCGATGGTCGAATCGTGCTTGCAATTGAGCCGGAAGATTTGCCGGATGCTATCGCCAAGGCGAGGCAGCTTACTATGACAAGGCGCCCTCTTCCACCGTCTCCGATGGTATCGTTGGTGGCTCAAGCATTGGAAGAGCTGATGGGCCAAGTCGTATCGAAACATCGCTATGCGGCATAGCGCGAAGGAGTTGTCATTGCGTCCATGTGGCGAAGAGAAGCGGTTCTAGCGTGGCAGAGAAGGTGGCTCTCTCATACTCCTACCAAGCCGCCAGGGATTTTTATTGCCCGATATGGCCGGAGGAGGCCAAGGCATATCTGCATCTGGAGCCGTATGTTCGATGCTGGTTTGATCCGGAGTCTATGTTCGGCGGCAAGCATGTCCTCGAACTCGGCGCAGGCGAGTGTACCTATACCAGATTGATTGCCGATCGTTTCCGGCCCCGCATGATTGTCGGGCATGAACTCTTTGTGGAACGTATGTTGCCGGCCATGCGCGCAAATCAAAATCCAGCATTGCGTCCGGTTGCAGGGGATTGTTTCTCGCTCCCCTTCCGTATGGGGTCGTTCGACGTGGTTTTTGCCAGCTTAGTGCTTTGCGAATTGCCGGACCTCAGTCTGGTCCTCTCTGAGGCGGCTCGCGTCCTGGCGCCGGGCGGGGTGTTCTTGAGCTGGGATCCGAATCCCTACAATCCCATGATGCTCTATCGTTATTTGGTTAAAGGTCGCTCTGCCAATCAATACCTGTTCTGGCCTCATCGCGTGAAGCCGGCGTTCGAGGCCGCAGGGTTCGACGTCGAGACGCGGTTCTTCTATGCCAAATTGCCTTGGGTGCGGAGTCGTTTCCTGGGGACTTGTGTGGGAATGCTGGGACGGAAGCGATCGTGATGGCGGCAGCAAAGGAAATAACTGCAAGCCTCCGTCAGGTGCAATGCCTTCACCATGCCGAGGAAGTGGTCGCCGACTTTCCTCGTATTGAGAAAGTCGTCCACGCCTTGACGACTGAGGCGGTCGGCCGATTGCTGGATGTGGGTTATGCCAAGGGCAGCTTTGCCGATTCTCTTGTGAGTCTGGGATGGGACTGCACCGCGCTCGATGTGAATCGGCGTCGTCACGATCGGATTAGAACGATTCAATGCGATCTCAATGAAGGTTTTCCGGTGGAGGCGGCCTCCTTCGACGTTGTGACGGCTGGGGAGATAATCGAGCACATGATCGATGAGTCCGCTTTCCTCCAGGAATGTCGACGGGCCTTGAAACCGGGCGGTCGACTCATTGTGACGACGCCGAATCTGTCATTTCTCGTCAACCGGTTTCTGATGCTCTTCGGTCGCATGCCCAAGTTCGTATACGAGCCGTACCATTACCATTTCCATACGAGGGACACGCTCGTCGAATTACTGACAAGAAACGGGTTTGTGATAGAGCGCGTGGTCGCGAGTCATGTGTTGTATTCTCGCCGGCTCCATGCCACCGGATGGATCTTCGAACGCCTTGCTGATTGGTTCCCGACCTTTGGTGCCCACTTGATCGTTTTCGCGCATCTACGGCCATGACAGGTGAGATGTGAGCGCGCATAACCAGTCTGTCACCGTCATCATTCTCACATTCAACGAAGAACGTAATATCGAGCGATGCCTCGATTCACTAGCCGGATTCACCAACGATATCGTGATTGTGGACTCCGCCAGCACCGACAATACGGTAAAGATCTGTGAGGAGCATCGCTGTCGTATCTATCAGCATGCGTTCGTGAATCAGGCCCTGCAATTCAATTGGGCGTTGGATCATGTGCCGCTCGATCGTCCATGGATTCTTCGGCTGGACGCGGATGAGGTCCTGCCGGCGCAGCTCAAAGAAGAGTTGAGCGAACTGGTCTCGACATGTGGCCCACACGTCACGGGCATCTATTTGAATCGCCGGATGTATTTCATGAATCACTGGCTCAAGCATGGCGGGATCTATCCCCACCATATTCTGCGAATGTTTCGGAGGGGAATGGCACGATACGAGGAGAAAACCGAAGAGCACCTCATCCTGGCAAGCGGGCAAGCGATGTATGCCGAGCACGATTTTCTGGAGGACAATCGCCAGAACCATTTGAAGTACTGGCTGCGCAAGCACGATGACCTGTCGGACGGAGAAATGAGCGATACGTTGCTTGAAACGCAAGACCCTCGCAAAGACCTGAAGCCTCGTCTCTTCGGCAACAAGGTTGAGCGGACCCGCTGGTTTAAAACTCGGGTCTATGCCAGGTCTCCCCTGTTCCTGCGCGCCTTCGGGTATTTTGTGTATCGATATATATTTCGCCTTGGTTTATTGGACGGCGTCCCGGGTCTCATTTTTCACGTGCTCCAGGCCTTTTGGTATCGGTTTTACGTCGATGCAAGAATTTATGAAGAGCGTTCTCATTGGCAATCCCGCATCATTGACCATCGGAACACCTAGATGATGAGTCAGAGACACACCATCAGACCGTTCTTCTTCGATCTGACGGAAGCGGAGATCGCTGAATTCCAGGCCGGCGTCGCAAATATTCTTCGCTCCGGCACATTGATTCTTGGAGAACATACGGAACGCTTTGAGCAGGAGTTTGCGAGGTTTATTGGCTCACGATATGCGGTGAGCGTGAATTCCGGTTCATCGGCCCTTGAATTCCTACTGCGGATCAAACAGGTGGTAGGCAAGGTTGTCCTCGTCCCGACGAATACAAACTTTGCCACGGTAGCTTCGATCCTTCGGGCCGGTGGGATAGTTCAATACCTGGACATGGACCCCAAAACGTTTGCGCCGACGCTCAGCATGGTCCAAACAGCGTTCACACTCCGGCCCAATATTGCCGGGGTCGTGTGGGTGCATATTGGGGGTGTCATCTCTTTGGAATTTCCTTCCGTTGTACAATTTTGCCGTGATCAGGGCGCCTTCGTCATCGAAGATGCCGCTCATGCCCATGGGAGCCAGTTGGGTGGGGTCAAGTCGGGGAAGATGGCAGATGGCGCTGCCTTTTCATTTTTCCCTACCAAGGTCATGACCACCTGTGAAGGTGGGATGATCAATATTGACCGCGAGGAAGAAGCTGTTTCTGCCAGATCTTATCGTAATCAGGGCAAGCGTGGCATGAACTATGGCGGACTGCATCATGATTTCGGAAACAGTAGCCGCATGACGGAAATGAATGCCCTTCTTGGACTCATTCAGCTGAGGAAATTACCGGCCATGCTAGAACGGCGCGCGCTCGTTGCTCACGCAATCACGCGGGAGCTTGACCGAGCCGGTCTTTCATATTGCTCGACGGCCCACATGGATGCGGCGAGTCACTACAAACTTATTGTGTTGCTCCCCCCCAACCGTACGCTGGAATCCGTGAAAACAACGCTGGCCCAAGAAGGCGTCATATTGGGAGGCGGAGTCTATGAATTGCCCTGCCATCGTCAGCCTGTATTCGAAGGAATTTGCGCGGGGGAATCGTATCCTGGCGCAGACCAATGGTGTCCCAACCATCTCTGTCCGCCCTTGACATCCGGTATGACGGAGGAAGAGGGTCGAGTCGTCGGTGAAATACTGGCGAAACACCTGGGATGAGGGTCCGGATGTCGGGATCGGCTCATACATCGTTTGACTTTGCCGTTGTCGGTGGCGGGATTGCCGGGCTTGCCATTGCGGAATTGCTGCAGCGGTCCGGAGCCTCTGTAGTCCTTCTTGAGAAGAATGAGATCCTCTGTGGTGAGGCATCGGCGGAGCAGCAGGGGTGGTTTCATACAGGGGCTTTATATTCGGCACTCCCTGACCACTTTTTCTGCCGCACGCTGGCGGGCAACCTGGATGATCTTGTCGATTACTACTCGGACTTCCCCAATATGAACTTGCGCATCGGGACCCATATCTCGACAAAGGGTCCCCGGGGGTGGTTTTCGAATCACACGTTGTTTTATGCCTATGCCAGTCTTGGGAGCGTGGGGTGGAGATGGAAGGCGCCGTGGGCTCTCGCCTTGGCGCGGGCCAAGCGACGCATGTCGTGGTACGAGAGCCTGGATTCATCAAGGAGTATGAGCCAGCAGATTGGGACTCGCACGCAGCCCCTTCAGTCCATCCTGCATCAGAGCGCTCTGCAGACTCCACTCGATGATATTTCTTTCGTGCTCAAATCTCGTGATCGATCCATGAACGCGAGACTGATCGGCGAGGATCTGCTGCGATCATTCTTAGGGAGTGGAGGGCGGCTCGCCCTTGGGGTTCATGTGCAATCGATTAGTACCGGTACCGTTCGTGGAATCCAGCGTGTGACAGGAGAGCCTGTCCAATTTTTGGCTGGACACACGATTGTGGCAACGGGCAAGGATGCGGCAGCGTTCGACCGGCATGTGCGGGTTTTTGTCAGCCCTCTCTTGGTCGCCGTTCCTGCGTTGACCGAAGTGAATTTTGCGAGAATGTCACCGGAGGTCAAGGGCACCATCAACCATCTCTATCACGACTCAGGGAGCGTGCAGTATTCGGTGATTGGGAACGCGATGTCCTACGCCGTCAGTGATTGGAATGATGAGCGACGCGGCGAGGCGAGTCGGCGGATGATGGAACGTGTCAGGCAGGTCTGGAAGTATATCGATGCCCACCAAACAAGGATCTATTTTGGATCAAAAACCGAAATGGAGCCATCGACCGGTCCACGCAACTACCTCTATCGTATCTTGGATCACAATGGATACACACTGGCCTTGCCCGGAAAGTTTTCCCTCTGTTTTAGTTTGGCCGTAAATGTCAGCCGCCATTTTGGGGTCGAACCGGTCCAACGGATCCGTATGGCTTCAGGCGAGATGGATTCGCTCGTTGCTGCACCTCAACATCTTCACCTTGCCAGGCAGCTCTCCAGCCTTCCCGCAGCCTCCGCTCCTAATCCAGCAATCGGCACCCTACCGCAACATAGTTCGTAATAGCTTAACGCCGAGCTGATCATAGCGCTGCAGAAAGCAGCAAAATGATTGCGTCCTGTCCATGCTGTGAAATACTTACGCTCAGGTGGTCCTGAGGGAATAGCTGTGTCACGGGTGTGCGGTCTTCACAGCGCCAAAGGCCTACGTAGATACCAGTCAGATGTGACCTTACAACGAAGCACTCGATGATCATCCTTGGAATCAATGCGTTTCATGCCGATGCGTCGGCCTGCGTCGTCCGTGACGGACAACTGATTGCGGCCGCGGAGGAAGAACGGTTTACACGCGTGAAGCATTGGGCCGGTTGCCCGATCCAGGCCATTGAGTATTGTCTCCTCGAAGCGAAGGTTTCGCTGTCAGATATCGACCATATTGCTGTCAATCGAGATCCGCAAGCACATCTCATTGACAAAGCGCTCTACACCTTCCTGAAGCGCCCCAATTGGAGCGTGGTGAGAGATCGATTGCGCAATGCTGGAAAGGTTCATGACGTCAAGGCGACGATCTGCGAGGCAAAGGGGATCAAGACGGACGCCCTCAAGGCGCAACTGCACCATGTCGAGCACCATCAGGCGCATCTGGGTTCAGCGTTCTTTGTGTCCGGGTACGAAGAAGCCGCCGTCGCGTCAATCGATGGATTCGGCGATTTCGTCAGCACGATGGTGGCACAAGGGAAAGGAACGAATCTAACGGTGCTGCAATCCCTGTTGTTCCCTCACTCGCTGGGACTCTTCTATCTGGCGCTGACGCAGTACCTTGGGTT
>CAMLHQ010000051.1 GCA_946479785.1 uncultured Nitrospira sp. | reverse complement strand
AGCACCCATCACGAGAATACGAGCCTGTCGACGGACGCCTCGATCGGAGAAGGAATCGTGACCTGGCAGACGTATTCCGACGTACCTCTCGTGCGAGCCTTCCATTCGGGAAGGTATCGCCATGAACCAGAATGGTATCGGCACATCCAATTGCCTGTCGAACAACAGCGGGGGCTCGATCACCGGGAGGATTGGTGGTCGCCGGGAACATTCACCCTTGAACTCATTTCGGGAGCTACCCAAACTCTGGCCTTCACCAGCGAAGCCGTCGACAAGCTAAACATAGCCATCCTCACAAGGCGCGAGCGAGCGCGCCGCGAACAGCAGACTCAGTCCGCGCCCGCAGAGGATCCTCTGGCTGGCTCTCTGTGGCGGGCGGCTGAGGCGTATTTCTCTGAACGAGGCGATCAGCAAACGGTCATCGCCGGGTATCCCTGGTTTACCGATTGGGGCCGCGACGCATTTATCTCGCTTCCCGGCCTCTGCCTCGTCACGCGTCGATTCGACCTCGCCTGGCAAGTGCTCGCGGCATTTTCCGCCCACGTCTCGGAAGGCATGATCCCGAATCGGTTCCCCGACGCAGGCGAGCAGCCTGAATACAATTCAATCGATGCGGCACTGTGGTTTATCCATGCGGTGGATCGCTATCTCGCCGCCTCACAGGATGAGACACAAGTGCGCAGAACAGCCTGGCCTGTCGTGAAGCAGATTCTCGAGTGGTACCGTCGCGGCACCCGGTACGGCATTAAGATGGACGATGATGGATTAGTCATGGGCGGAGTGCGTGGTGCACCACTGACCTGGATGGATGTGAAAATCGGCGACCGTGTGGTCACGCCCCGGCATGGAAAGCCGGTGGAGATTCAGGCGCTGTGGATCAAGGCCCTCCAAGTCGGTGAAGCGCTCGGACGACAATTCGACGATGCGGCCTTCGCCGCTCGATGCCGGGCTGACCGGGAACGAGCCGTCGCATCTTTTCAAAAACGGTTTTGGTATGAAGAAGGCGGCTATCTCTACGACGTCATCGACGGGCCAGAAGGGAACGATGCCTCACTGCGTCCCAATCAACTCTATGCCCTTTCACTCGTCGATGGATTGGTCCCGCTCGATCGGACGCGGCAGATCCTTCGCCTGATCGAAACCCAACTCCTCACGCCAGTCGGACTGCGCACACTTTCTCCGAACGACAGCCGCTATTGTCCTCGCTATGCAGGAGGCGTCTGGGAGCGCGACGAAGCCTATCATCAGGGTACGGTGTGGCCGTTCTTGCTCGGACCGTTCGTGACGGCTTGGATCAAGGCCTTTGGAAAGAGCGCCACCACGAAGGCGCAGGCGCGAGGATTTCTGACTGGGCTCGAGGCGCATCTGCACGAGGGTTGCCTCGGACAGGTTTCAGAGATCTTCGATGCGGAAGCGCCACATGAACCACGAGGTTGCTTCGCTCAGGCCTGGTCGGTCGCAGAACCGTTAAGGGCATTGGTGGAAGATCTCGGTGTTGCTGTTGAGGCTCGTCCCGCACTCAAACGGGTCGTCGTTCGTCAGCGAAAAGTAAGGCAAGCCGCAGCCAAACCGATTTCCAAAGGCATGAAACTGCCGCGGAAGAAAGAGGGACCAAAAGCTCGTCCAGCTCAAGACCATTTGGCATAAGCTCCGCCACCAGAACCTAAAATGCGGTATTTTCCGCTGCGCTACCCTGACCCCTGACGTCAGGCCCTTGAGCCTGCGGGGTCCATGGCCGTTTCTCCTCAACCAACGCGCATCCTTTGCATGGTTCATGCATCTGACCCCGGTGCGTCCTCAATTTGCTTTACTTCTCTCGGATCACGCGTTACCCTTCACCCCCGATTTCTTTCTTCCATCGATCGCCTTCGTATGTGTACCTCAGCGGACGAGTGGTGCGATTAACCTCGGAAGGAGTTCGCTATGTCACGACGTATTCTCATGATGACGGTTCTCGTGAGTCTCCTCGGCGGATGGCCTGCGAGCGCCGCACAACGCGCGGTTTCCCAAGCGGAATACTCAGGCGATTTGACCACCCAAACAGAAGACAACACGACGCAGCAGCACGTGTATGTCACTCCGACCAAGGAGCGCCGAGAACTGCTGACCGGAGGCGGCGATGGCGCGGTCCAGATCTTCCGACATGACAACAAAGTCATGTGGCAGCTGATGCCGTCGGAAAAAATGTACATGGAACATCAGTACGGAAAGTCGAACGCGAAAGACATGAGCAGTTGGGATTTTGAGGAAACGGTTGTCGGCGAGGAGACGCTGGACGGGATGAAAGTGACGAAATACAAGACCATCGCGACCAGCACGGACGGGAAGAAATATGGAGGCTTCTCCTGGCGTACGAAGGAAGGCATTCCCATCAAAACCGATCTTCTCTACAAGGAAGGTAATGAGAAGCAGCGCATAGCGACCGAGCTCAAGAACGTCAAGATCGGCAAGCAGGACCCCAAATTATTCGAAGTTCCGGAAGGATTCACGAAATTCGACATGACCGGCATGATGGGTGGCATGGGCGGGATGATGGGTGGTGCGGGTCGAGAAGGAATGGGTCGGGAGGGCCGGCCAAACATGGGGAGGTCCGGTATGGGGAGACCTGAGGTTGTGACGCCTCCGCAAGAGACTCAGCCGGCTAGCGAGACTGAACCGCCAGCCGATGACCGCTCGGACATGCAGAGGGCCGGCGACATGATGAAAAAGCTATTCGGGAAATAGGCGCACCACATGAGCGGTCTCAGGCGAGGCAGAACACTGTGCATCGCTCTGTGTGCGATCGCATGGTCGGGAAGCGGACCCTTTGTCGTGTCCGCTCTAGATTCTGATTCCATCCAGAGGCCGGAGCGGCCGACGATCGACGCCGCCGCATTATATCTGGTCGATCTCAAGTCGGGGCGCGTGCTGTTGGAAAAGAATGCGACGCGCCGCCTTCCCCCTGCCAGCCTGACGAAAATCATGACCGCGCTCGTCGCACTGGAGTCCACTACTACGGAGCAGGTGGTCAAGGTCGATCGTCGGGCGCTCGTGCATCGGTCGTCTCTCCGGTTGCGGGCCGGCGAGCAATTTCTCCTACGCGATCTCGTGACGGCCATGCTCGTCACGAGCGCAAACGATGCGTGCGAGGCCATCGCCTGGCATGTGGGAAGCGGAGCCGATCAGTTCGTTACGATGATGAACGAGCGCGCTCGGTCATTGGGATTGGACAATACGCATTTCTCCAACGCCTGCGGATTCGACGCACCCGATCACTATTCGACGGCAGCGGATCTGGCAAAATTGACGGAGCAGGCATTACAGGTGCCGACAATCTCCATGATGGTTCGGACCGTCATTCGCGATATTGCAAGCGTCGACGATAAACGTCGGGTCTCTCTCCGGAGTACCAATGAGTTGCTTCTCGATCCCGACGTGACGGGAGTGAAAACCGGTTATACCAACAAGGCCGGACGCTGTCTCATTGCGAGCATGTTCAAAGACGGGCATCGGTTGATCCTTGTGGGCTTGAATGTCATGGACCGCTGGGAACAAGCCACCAAGCTGCTCCGGTACGGACAGGCCGTCTTGCGAGAGGGACCCGGCTAAAGGGGTTTAATCCCGCCCTACCACGTGGAGGTAGGCATCACGGAGGTTTTTCTGAGCGAGCGCGTAGTCAGGGTTCAATTGAGCGGCGATGCGAAACTCTTCCAGCGCGTGATCCCATTCGCCTCTCATCGCGTACGCATGTCCCAGGTTATTGTACGGCCTGGCTTTCGCCGGTGACTTTCGGACCGTGTCTGACCAGAGTGAGATCTCGTCTTGATAGACCAAGTTCCGCTGATAGGTGAATAGGCAGAGCACCAGTATAAGCCCTATCGCACAGCTCGTTGCGGCGAACCAAACCAGCCTGGGGTGCGGTACAAGTCTCATGAGCCATTTGAGGAACCGTGAGCCCAAGACGACACTTGCGAGCGCCAAACCGAAGAACGCCGGATACAGATTTCGCTCGCTCAATAAATCGGCACGTGGGATCAGGCTGGTCGGCAGGAGGAGGACGAAGAACCACCACACACCGAACGAAAATAATGGGAATCGTCGGGCAACGACCAGCCCCGCCATGGCCATTCCGGCGAGAAGCGATAAATCAAGAGGCAACGGCCATTGAGTCGGTGAATGGAATTCCGGCAGATCATGGTCGAAATTCTGTTGCCACGGACAGAAGAACAGCATAACGGCGTAGGCCATCGCGTGAATTTCGCTCAATAAATTGTCCCAGAGCGGGCGCAAGGTGAAGCTGAATTCGGCAAGAGCAGCATAGCGTGGATGCCTCCATGCCCACATGGCGACGGCACAAAGGACGATCCAAAACGGGAGATGATTGGTGAAAAATCTTTGGCGTAGCGAGGTAGCTTCGTGCTGCCGAATCAGCACATCCCACAGAAGGAGGACGAGCGGAAATGTCATCGCGGTTTCTTTGGAGCCGAAGGAAAACAGATAGGTCACGACCGCCCCTGCCAGGTAGAGCCGGCGAACAGGGTCATGGTCTTGCGCATTCGACGCCTTGATGTATAGGAGGAACGCCAACAGATAGAAACATGCCATGAGGCCCGAGGCGCGTCCGGAAATGTATGTGACCGTTTCAGTCGTGAGGGGATGGATAAAAAATACGAGCGCCGTCCAGAAAGGAACCGCCTCGTCGCTCTCAGTGACGGCGAGAGCGAGAATCCGATAGACGATCAGCGTTGAAGCGACATGGAGTAGGAGATTCAGCACATGATAACCGGCGGGGTTGTTTCCATAGAGCGCACGATCCAAGAGGAACGTCGCGTGCAATACCGGTCTGACCATATGACCGAGATGCTGGACGAAGGTCTGCCATCCTTCGAGGTGGGGATTGATGAGAATGGCAAAAAAGTCGTCGTACTGAAAGGCGCCACCGAAGGCGCTGAACTGGGCGGCCACGACAGCCGTGACGAGTACGGCGCAAGAAAGCGAGCGCAATCTCGTTCGATCCACGACGTCGTTATACTGCATTGAGCCTCAATGGTATAGGGGGATCCATGTCGATTTTGAATTGTACGTCCTATCGTCTGTTCCTATTCCTATTCATGGCCTTTCTCTGGCCCGCAGCCTCCGTGGGAGCGCCTGGAGTCGATTTGGAGGCCGAGATCAAAAAGAATTTGAATGTCCCGGTGGCCTGCAGCTGCAGCGATCAAGACAAAACGGACTTGGAAAGCCGCATCAAGCAAGTGGAAGCTGCGATCAAGGAGTATGAAGCCTTGATTAAGGAATGGGAGACCAAGGAGAGGGGGGCGAAGGAGTCGCTCTTGCTGACCCACGAAAACCGAGGCAGCGTGCAGGGCTCCGTAAGGTTTCGAATGTCCGTGGTCCGGGTATTGAGCGCGCGATCATTTGGAGCTGACACAGATGGCGCCTGCGCAACCACCATCGATCCTGACGCGACGCCCTGTCTGCGCGGCGCGCTGCAAGATCATGAGTCGGTCCATAAAAAAGCCTGTGATGAGAACAAAAGCATCAATCCTTTCGTGGATTGGCGGGACAAGCAGCGTGTGGTGGACTACATAAAGGAAGAACAGGCCGGCTACCAGAAGGAGCTGGCAAGGCTCAAATCTGAATTGGACAAGATGAAACCGTTTTGTTCACTAGATCGCAGTGTCCAAGACGCCTTGAGGCGCATCGCAGCGGAGAAAGAACGGCAAGGGGAAGCGTATCCCCGTGTGAAAAGCGTAGCGGAAGCCAAGAAATAGCCTAAGCCTTGGGTCCGGTTCAGGAGGAACTCGTATGAAGATGCGCTCATCATATGTTGGCGTTGCAGCAATTGCTCTATATCTCACCGGTTTGGCGGCAGGGCCTACTCCCTCCGGCGCGACCTCGCTCGCGGCGAGAGATGCGTCACCGGGGAAAGGCTCCGGTCCATCGCCGAAGGTGGCTCCCCCTACAAAAGACGCAATCGTGGCCAAGTACGTCGACAGCTGCCTTGCTCAGCCTGCGAAGAAAGAAGAGTGCGGCAAGGTCCGGAAGGATGCAGTCGAAATCGTGAAAGAAGACTTACGCACCCTCGGTTCCTCGGCCGATCGCACGTACATGCCCACAATCCTGAAGATCTTCAAGAACGACGAGGTCGAGTTGCGGATTGCGGCGGCGGACGCCATCGGCATGATCGGCCCTCAGGATACCGACGTCGATGCGTTGATTCCGCTGACGAACGATCCGGTGCCGGACGTGCGGAAGGCCGTCATGCAAACAGTGGGGCATGGGAAAGGCCCCGCGCTCGCGTTATTGCGACAACGCATTGTCCCCATGCGGTCAGGATCCACCCAGGATCAGCCGCCGGATGCCGCCAAGTTTGGACTGACGGTCGCACCGAACAGCGCCTATCTTTTCGATTCGAGCAATCCCGCGCTCGGTCGTGTCTCCTATGTCACGAGAGGCACCGATGCGGCGGGATTTTTCAAGGGCAAGGCCAAGAAAGGTCCCTACAAATGGGAGGAGTTCCTCCAGCAGTATCGCTATCAGCTACAAGATGAAGAAGAATCCCTCAATCAGGCACAGCAGACGGCGGGGAAGCAGTTAGAGAACGAGAAGCCGCCGGACCCCACCAATGTGCAAGCGTTCACGGAATACATGCAACGAATCCAATCTGTCTCGACCCAAGGAAGTGCAGCGAGAATGTATTTCGATGCCTATCAGCCCACTCTCTACGGTACGCCCACTGTGTATGTCTTGGAAGAACGCCAGATCGGCCAGCGCAGTTATCCAACGCGGTATGTCGTGCTCTATCAAGAGCTGGCTCTCAAGCAGCCGGGATATCGGCTAGGCTGGACAACGGTACCGGACGATGCGCTCAAGGCGGCACAAGTGGCCTCGCTCAAGGAGCAGCAGGAAGAAGAGGCGCACCAGGCCGCTGCGAGAAAGGGAGAGGAAGCTGCCAAGAAACGGGAAGCGGAATTGGAAGCTCTCAGCAAGAAAAAGGATGCGACGGAGAAGAAACAGTTTAAGAAGGGGCAGGAGGATCTCGAAAAGGCACTGGGATTCTGAGGGGCAGGACCGAACCGCTCTACTGCGTTCCGGGAACCGATTTGCGGTTGGCGGTACCCTGCAAGTCCATATCGAGCATGACGGGGCTATCGGGCTGCTTCGGACTGAGCCGAACCGGCATCCGGTCGACCATCAGTTTGATGAGCGGCACTGCGGCAATGTACGGAGCCTTCTCAGAAGGGTTGGAATAGAGCGCAATGCGGATATGATGAGGCCGGTTTGCCGGCGTGACATGTGCGATAAGATCTTTTTCAATGAATCCCACCACCATCCCGCTGCCATCCGCAAGTTTGTGAATCTCATAGGCATTGGCGACAGGCGCCTCGCGCGCTAACATGAGATCCGGGCTCTGTGTCACCAAAGCCATTCCGAGCGGTTGCGGGGCGATGAACCCAAAGCTGCCAATCGGGGCCTGCGAAAACGGCACCGTTGCCGTACTCAGTTCGGCTACATGGTTTTTCCCCCGCAATTGTTTGCGCAAGTCGTGCTCGCTGCCTGTCGCATCAATCACCACTGCAGCCGGCGCAGCCTTCTGGACCGGCATTACTTCGGTCTTGTCTCCTCCCCTAGCCGCATTGACTGGAACCGGCATGAGGCCGATGAGGATCAGACCGAACAGGGCGCCTGTCAACAGCCGGAGGATGATGATCGTATGAGGCATGGCACCGCGCGCTCCTGAGATGACCTTCGACTTACCGGGTCTGACGTGATCGGAAGATCCATACCACAAAGACGGCAGCGACTGCCATGAGCGGGCCGATGACAAAGGCCCCCGTCATCGCCGCTTCCAAGGACTTATCGTGACGATTAGTCGAGAATATTTCGATGAAGAACATGCCGCCGAACAATCCTATGACATACCCTCCGATTGCCGCCAGTACCGCTAGCGCAAAGGTTCTCATGATAGGCTCCCGGCTAGGAACAAGAGCCCGCCCCAGCGTGAAGTGGTTGGCTTATCTTTATCGCTCACCGACGGCGTGCGCGCCTCGCAAGAAAGTCCCGGAGCAGCAAGACAATGATCATAGAAGGAAAGAGCAGCAGAACAACGTACCAGCTTGTCCACAAGGCGGAGTCGCGCATGATGAAGCCCTCCTTGCATCGAAGGTCAGAGCAAACTGCGTTCCGCAAAACGTCTAGTGTCGTTCAATCCACATACGGGACAACAGATTCAATCAATCACAAGATAGAGTGTCCCAACTGCGCGCTGTATGAAAGAGAGTGCGCAAGACTCTGTGTCACCATCGACACAAGCAAGTGGGTTCTGTGTGACAATTGTAAAGCCGATGAGATAGAAGCTGCCGCGTGCTGGGAAAAGATGTCTCGTGATTGGCTTAACGAAATTGTAGGAGGAACGAAGGAATGGGGTGGAGGCCTCTCCCAGGAGAAGAAGAGAATGCAGACCGGTCAACAGGGGCACCTGCCGCCAGACACTCCACCCGTTTCCATTTTGAGAGCCAGATGACTATCTAATCGTACGATCTAGACGGCGTGAAGCTTCGCGAGAAATTCCGAGCCGCTCCGGGTCAACCGCAGCTGACCTGACCGACTCAGCCGATCCACTTCGACAAATACCTCAGACCAACTTACATCCGGCAAAAGTTTTGTGAGCTCGTCCAGGCCACAACCGGGATGAGCCTTCACAACTTCAAGAATCTGGTTGGCGACTAAATCTTGCTTCAGCATAGGGCCCTCCTGATTGGAGTATTCCGGATGATCTCGACAGCTGCGGACCAGCAAGTTGCATTCCCTATTAGGAGGTTGAAGAAATTGGAAGATCGAGCGGAAGGAGATTAAGCAAAACAAGAGGATGGAAACAGCATGTCCGATACACGTGGAGGGTTATTGCCTGACCTCATCGACTCTTTCACATTTTTGCGCCGTGCGGTTTGAGCGAAATCGCTCGATAGGCCCACCAAAATCGCTTACTCCCTCGACTGATTCTTCGTTGACGGCTCGTTATGAACTTGTCGCGGCTGCTCAAAGAGTAATCTGGCTCCCGGCTTGAAGGTCACGTAGTACCACATCCATTCGGACATTACCCGCATCCGACTCCGGACGCCGATCAGAAAGAAAATGTGCACGATGCACCAGAGCAGCCAGGCGAGGAGTCCGGAGACATGGACCGGCCCAAGCTGAGCCACCGCTTTGGCGCGGCCGATCGTGGCCAGCATCCCGCGGTCCGCATAGACAAACGGCCGGCGCCCCTCCGGAGCCGTCTGATGATTTATCAAGTTGGCGACGTAGCGGCCCTGCTGCATCGCGACAGGCGCCAATCCCGGCAACGGCCTCCCGTCGCTCCCGACATAATGAGCGGCATCGCCGATGACGAAGATCCAGGGATCCCCCGGAATCGTGAGGTCCGATTGCACTTTGATCCGCCCGGACGCATCCTGGGAAACGGAGAGGGCGTTCAGAAGAGGCGAGGCTCTGTTGCCGGCCGCCCAGATGATACTCGTTGAGGGCACAAATTCACCGCCGACCATCACGCCGTTGGCGCGGACTGCGCTTACCAGGCTGTTCACCTTGATCGTCACGCCCATGTGTATCAGAGCCGCCGAGGCTTTCGCCGAGAGGTCTTCGCTGAACCCGGGCAGAATGCGAGGGCCGCCTTCCACGAGCAGAATGGAAAGATCGTCGAGCCGCAAGGTGGGAAAATCCGGCCCCATGGCCTTTCGCCCGATCTCGGCCAATGCGCCGGCCAGCTCCACGCCGGTGGGACCCCCACCGATGATCACAAAGGTGAGTCGTTCCTGCGTGCCGGTCGCATCTCTTCGCCGTTCGGCGTCTTCAAAGGCGAACAGCATCTTCTCGCGGAGCCTGATGGCATCGGTCAAGGTCTTGAGCCCCGGCGCGAACGGTTCCCATTCGTCGTGTCCGAAATAGGCATGACGCGACCCGGGAGCGACGACGAGGATGTCGAATGCAATCGGTGCGCTGTTCCGCACCGCAATCACCCGGGCCGCGCGATCGATCGACACCACCTCGTCCATCACCACATGGACGTTGCGCTGTGAGCGAAAGACCGTGCGCAACGGCCAGGCGATATCGCCGGGAGACAATGCGGCGGTGGCCACCTGGTAGAGCAACGGTTGGAACAGGTGATGATTGGTACGATCAATCAACACGACGTCCGCATGACGCAGCGATCTGGCTGCCGTCAGGCCGCCAAAGCCACCTCCGATGATGACGACCCGCTTGTGAGCCATAGTGTGGGATGTTGGCAGGCGACGTATCAGCGAGACTGCTGCTCTCGAAGCACCTGGCGGAGTTCCGCTGTCAGTTGCTCGCCGAGTTCAGGCCGGCCGTGAAAGGCCGCCGGCGTATTTTGAAACAGCGCAATGGACCAGCGGTCATCTGTTCTGGCCGCAATCAAGGTCTGCATCGCATTTACGGCTGGATTAAGATCGGACTTGCCGGACGGCACCATACCGGCAACCGCGCTGACGACACCGACCTCTGTTGTTAGAAAGCGCACCTTTCTGATTTTCCCCACGTAGGCAGCCGTGGGGTGATTGGTAAATATAATGGAGAGATCGGCGAGGATCTGTGCTCGTCCCTCGTGGATGCTGCCATCGAATCCGACCGTCTGTCCGTCATCGGCAAAAAGGGCCGCAAAGGCGGCAGCATCGCGCTTGTTCCAGCAATTCAACAGTTCACAATAGAGCGCGGCGACCCTCTGCTCATCGCTCATGGTCGATTCCTGATTCATAAAGTCAGTATGAGGTCGCCAAGAGGAGGAGTCAACGTTGGAGAGAGATGCCTTTAGGTGAGCTGCAGGCCGATGGCGAAGGTCGCCGCATAACCGTCGGCTGTCGGTGTCGGAGCCAGCATCAGTTGCTCGCCGCCGCGCCGGAAGATGCGGTCATCCTGATTGCGAGCGGTGCGCTTGCCTTTCGTTACGTAGGGCGCGTCAGTGTAGACGCGATCAGACAGCATGTCGTCGAAATACATTTGCGACGTAAACTCGAAGATGCGTGTGGCTTGGGGAGCCGTGCGAACCTTGACGTGGATGTGTACCGTCCTACCCTGATACCAGCCGGGGTAAATCGTGAGAAACCGGGCCTCGCCGCGCGCGTCGGTGATCTGGTAACCGCGCAAAAACTTCTGGCCAATGGTGTTGAAGCTTGGGTCCTTCACATCCGAGTAGATGCCCAGCGCATCGCAGTGCCAGATGTCTACCTGAACCCCAGCCAGCGGCTGACAGTCTCCTGCGCCGATGCGCGAGAGCAGTATCGTGAGCGCCAATGGGGTCCCTGTCTTCACCTGCCCATTTGTCGGATCAGAGCGAATGTCGGATCGATTCAAGCGCTCATCGACGAAATACGGACCCTCGGTTTGCTCCGGCCGGACGACACATACCGGGCTTGGCATGCTTGCTGGAGCCCATCGCGGCATCAGACTCGCGGCCATCAACCAGGCCGCACTCCCGCCCAGCAAGCGGACTACTTCACGGCGGGAAAGCAGCCGTCCCACCGATACGTCGTCAGGCGTCACTGGAATTCTCCTTCTTGTTTAGCAGCGTCGATGCCCCATCATAGCGCCGGAATCCTTCAGGACACCATCCGATTTGTGAAGGATTAATGGCCATGTAACGGCAGCTTACATTGCAAGTCATCTCAATTCCCTATTCTGCGTTACAAGTTATAGGATGGTAGATGGTAGGATGATACGCATGAACACGTACATCACATCTGTCATGACTCAAGTGTTCGTGCTGCTGTTTTCCTTCTCCCTCGTGTTTGCACAGGTAGAGATACCGCCGCAGCAAGAGACGCCGCAAGAGCAGGAGACTCCGCCACAAGACCCGCCGATCGCGCCGTCACAGCAGAATGAACCGCACAACCGGCCTACGTTTACGCAGCAAGAACTTGATCAGATGCTGGCGCCGATTGCGCTGTATCCCGACTCGCTCCTGTCGCAGATTTTGATGGCATCGACGTATCCGCTCGAAGTGGTCGAGGCCGCTCGTTGGTCCAAGGCCAATCCCAATCTCAAAGGCGAACAGGCAGTGCAGGCGGTCGCACAGAACACGTGGGATCCCAGCGTCAAGTCTCTCGTTGCGTTTCCACAGATCCTCATGATGATGGATGAGAAGCTGAACTGGATGGAACGACTGGGCGATGCCTTTTTAGCTCAGCAGCAACAGGTGATGGACACCGTCCAAAATTTGCGTCAGAAGGCGTCTGCCGCCGGCAACCTCACATCGAACGATCAGATCCGCGTGGACCAACAGGGGCAGTCCATCGCGATCCAACCAGCGAATCCACAGGTGGTCTACGTCCCGTACTACGACCCGATGGTGATATACGGACCCTGGTGGTGGCCGGCATATCCACCGGTGTATTGGGCTCCCTGGCCCGGCTATTTCTACGGTCCACGATTCGGGTTCGCCTGGGGCATCGGAATCGGCGTCGGTCCCGGATTTTTCTTCGGTGCCTTCAATTGGCCATACCGCCACGTCACCGTGGTCAATGTGAACAATTTCTACTACCACCCGCTGAACGTCAATCGGAGCACTGTGTGGACGCACGATGCAGTCCATCGACGGGGTGTGCCGTACCGGGATGTGACACTGCGTCAACAGTTTGGTCGCATGAGCGCATCGCCCGATGCGCGTCTCGGTTTTCGCGGACATGATCCATCTTCATTTGGGGGTCGTAACGGGTTGGGCAATCGCTCCGAGGCGCGCAGTGGTGTCGGTAACCGCCCAGAAGAACGTGGCGGCTCGCCTGGTCGCTCCAACGTACCTGGGGGAAGCCGTCCCGACATACGCACTGCTCCAAGCCGCCCGAGTGTCTCAAGCGGGACCAGTCCTCATTTTGAGCAGGGACCCCATGCCTTTGAGGGCGTAGGCCGAGGAGCGGCCGAACGTAACTTCAGCGCGCGAGGGCACGCGAGTTCACAAGGATTTGCGTCACGGCCTTCCGGCGGTTTTCACGGCGGCGGGGGCGCATCCCATCATCGCTAGTCGAAAGAGTGTGATGTCAGCTACTCCCGTACTCAATGGTGTCATGGCGAATTAGGACCCGAGGCAGGAGGGTGGTGCATGCATAACTGGGGGGGCGGATTGGTCAGGACAGTCTTCGCATCGGCGCTCATAGCGATGGCACCGGTGGCCACGACGGCGACGGCCGCACAAAAGAACTTCGTTTCGCCGGAAGCAGGGGTGACGGCACTCGTTGAAGCGGTCAAGATGAACGATCAACCGATGTTAGGTGCGATCCTCGGTTCTCGCGGCAAGAAATTGATCAATTCAGGCGACCAGGTCGCGGATCAGCAATACCGCGAAGCCTTTATCAAGGCCTACAGTGAAGCCAACAAGATCGTGATCGAAGGTAACAAGCAGGCGGTGCTCGTCGTCGGTCAGGATGAGTGGCCCATGCCTATTCCGCTCGTAAAATCTCCTGCCGGGTGGCGTTTCGACACTCCACAGGGTGAAAAGGAAATCCTCACCCGCCGCATCGGCCGCAACGAACTGGCTGCAATCCAGGTGTGCCTCGCTATCGTGGATGCCGCACACGAGTATGCCGCACTCGATCTGGATGGCGACGGCATTCCGGAATATGCGCGACAATTCGTGAGCACTCCGGGAAAGCGTGATGGACTCTACTGGCAGACTCAACCGGACGAACCGCTGAGCCCACTCGGTCCGCTGCTTGCCGCGGCAACGAGCGAAGGCTATACCAACTCTGTCTCCAGGCCGCTTGCACCCTATCATGGATACTTCTACCGGATTCTCACAAAGCAAGGGAAAGACGCTCCTGGTGGGGCCTACGACTATCTGACCAAGGGCCACATGATTGGCGGCTTCGCGGTGATCGCCTATCCGGCACGCTATGGCGCCTCAGGTATTATGAGTTTTCTGGTCAATCAGGACGGGTTGGTCTACGAAAAAAATCTGGGCGAAAATAGTACAGCGACTGCCTCCAAGATGACGGTCTTCAATCCAGACACGAGCTGGAGACAGGTGAGCATCTCTCACTGACACTCGTGGCCTCTATTTGAGATCATCCGGCAAGAAGGTTCTTCTCTTAGAGCGCGGCTACATCTCGCACAAGAAGGACAACGCAGCCAACCCAGTCCCGAATCCTCTGCACCGAAAACCGATAGAAAACCAAACCAAACCAAACCAAACACATCTGGCACGACGACCCCAATGGTCACGTTCCCAATCTCTAGGGGTCTTCAGTCATATTTCGACAATATTCTTGTCAACACGTAAGTGATGGGGCAGGATCGCGAAGGGTGAGTCTGGTTCATCATATTAATATCAACGTCAAAGGAGGGGACTATGGGACTCGGCAGAATTCTAGTGGTTGATGATGAAGCGCATATCAGGACGACCGTCAAGATGGTCCTGACCAAGGCCGGCTATGATGTGGTCGAGGCGGAGGATGGTGAAAAGGGAATCAATGCGATTAAATCGGGCGATAATCCACTCATGGTTGATATGATTCTCTGTGATATGCAGATGCCGAAGATCGACGGAGTTGGGGCGATCGCCCATTTTCTATCCCAATTTCCGTCCGTTCCTGTCGTAGTCATGACAGGCCATCCGGATGTTCAGGCCGCCACGAAACTCATGAAGCAGGGCGTCATGGATTATCTGGTTAAACCGATTGAGAAGGATAAACTTCTGGCTGTTACCGAGGAAGCCGTCAATAAACATATTCTGTTCAAGAATCATTTCCGCACATAATCGCCGAGCAGTCTAGTTTATGGAGGCCCGCTGAGAGGATGACTGGTGCTTCCTGAGGAAAACCTGCCTCCAGAGCCCAATGCACATCAAGACCGCCGCCGGGCTCCCCGGCGAACGGCAGACCTTCATCTCGGCCGGGGGAATAGAGAATTAGAGACAACACTCCTCATCTCTCGAGCGCTTTCACTATACAGCACACTCGAAGATTTGGTTGCGCAGACCCTGGACACTGCCTTGGAGGCAGTCGATGCGGAATGCGGTTCCATCCTTATCGCTGATCCGGCATCTCAACAGCTCGTCAATTATCGTTCCGTCGGTGCAAAGCCTGTTCAACCTGGATTAGGCATTCCGTGGCACCAGGGCATGGCAGGCGCCGTCTTCAGATCGGCCCGACATGCCATCATCGTGGATGTCGAGAACAATGACCGCCTGCCAGACAAGATCGATAAAGCCACAGGATCCGTGATCAAGAATATGGTCATCGTACCGCTCAAGAGGTGGCAAGGCGAACCGATCGGTGTGATGGAGATTCTCAATACGCGCAACCGTCGGATCACCGACGATGATATCGCAGTCCTGACCGTCATTTCGTCGCTCGCCACCCCTGTGATCGAGGAGGCGAGATTATTTGAAGCCACAAAACTTGCGCAGGTGGCACAGTTGGCCGGAGATATGAGCCATGATATCAAGAACTTGCTCATGCCGGTCCTGTGCGGGGCGGAAGTACTCAAAGACGAACTCGACGAGTTGTTCGGCAAATTGTCCGATCGCGATTCGCCTCAGTCGGAGAAAAGTCGTGCGCTGTGCAATGAGGTGCTGAATATGGTTCAAGAGGACGTTCGTAGAATCTCTGATCGGGTCCGAGAGCTTGCGGACTGCGTGAAGGGCATGAGCGCACCGCCTACCTTTGCGCCATGCCAGGTCGCGAACGTGGTGTTGAGTGTGTTCGGAACGCTGGACTTGATGGCGAAAAAACAGGGAGTCACACTCAGCTGCGAAGGCCTCGACGGCCTGCCTCCCATCGAGGCAGACGAACAGCGACTGTTCAACGCCTTCTACAACCTGGTGAACAATGCCATTCCAGAGGTTTCCTCCGGCGGATCTATCACCATTGTCGGAAAGGTCCCTCAGACCGCCGATGTGCTCGACATTTATGTGACTGATACAGGGCGCGGCATGCCTCCGGAAATTCGTGACAGCCTCTTTACTGCTCACGCGCTCAGTCGAAAATCCGGCGGAACAGGACTCGGAACCAAGATCGTAAAAGACGTGGTTGATGCCCATAAAGGCCACATCAACGTCGAGAGCACAGTAGGCTCTGGTACGACTTTCCGTATGATCTTGCCGCTCAGGCAAGTCAAAACCAGACAGGTCAACGATTCAGAAGCAGCCTGATCGCAAAGGGAAGGCCCAGAGCCCTCCATTCTATTCATCCACGTGAGCAGACCCGCCTCACCCCAACCTTCCGCAAATCTGCCGAATAGTCGACACTTGTGCACCTCCCGACCGAATGCCGTCGGCTTATCCTTTCTTAGAGCACGTTTCTAGAGCTGTATCCTTGCCTCAGTCAGAGCCAACCGCTGCAAAAAACAGTATTCTAATCGCGTATCGTCATCACCCCTATGGTTGTACCAATAGACGAAGTAAATCGCGCTGTTCATGACCATGACAAACGCATGGTCATGGTCCTGGTCCTGTAACCTTTGAGAAACTCAGAGCGACTAGGAGGATAGAAGGAAAGATACGGTTAGCATGCAAATTTGTCTAATATTCACCGGATCAAGGAGGATGACATGACGCCAAGTAAGCCGATTATTCTGGGTATTGCATTGGTCGGCGCATTGATCGCAGTACCGATCGCCTGGGCTGATGGGCCGCGCTGTTCCAGCGGCAAAGGACAGATGATGTCGCATTCTGGCGGACACCGACATGGCAGCGCCACCGGCCATCTTCTTCGGCATCTCTTGAAGAACAAACAGGAGATCGGTCTCACCGACGAGCAGATTGCTAAACTGCGTGCAATGGCGCTCGATGCAGATCGGGCACGTATTCGCGCTGAAGCGGACAAGATGGTCAGTGATCGTGAACTCCGCTCGCTCCTTTGGGACGAAAAAGCAGAATTGACCGCAATCGAGGCGAAAGTGAAGGAAACGGAATCGTTGGAGGCCACCGTCCGAATCATAGGCATCCGAGCCAAACGCGAGCTGGTTGGCGTCCTGACGCCGGAGCAGAAGACAAAACTCAAAGCCCTGTGGGAATAGCACCGGCAGCAGGATCGAAGTCACTTGATGCGCGCCGAGGCGGATGAATCGGGGAATGATAGCGTCGGAACGGAAGCCGACGTCGAAAGCTCTGAAGTCGTGATCGGCGAATTGGACGGAGCCTTGTCAGCCGGTTGACCTGGCAGCCCGATTTACACTCGATGGAGCCTCACGCGGTGGTATCATGGGCCACGTCGTTGTTCTGACCGATAGACGGGCAGTGCTGGGAATTCACGTGTCGATGGCCGACGATTCGTTACCGGTTTACAAATATTCACCGGAGGAGAAGGACCTCCTTCGGCGGATCGGACAAGGAGAGACCGAACGATTTGCCGATCTGATCAACCGGTATCAACGTCACGTGATCCGCATCGTAGGCCGCCGGGTGCCGGCCGGTCAGGTGGAGGAGGTCGTCCACGATGTGTTCGTAAGAGCGTATTTCAGTCTGGCGCAGTTCTCGGAGTCGGTTCCCTTCGATCATTGGCTTGCCGGTATTGCCGTCCGAACCTGTTACGACTTCTGGAGGGCAAAAACACGTGCCGAAGTGCC
This sequence comes from uncultured Nitrospira sp., assembly GCA_946479785.1. The sequence goes on along the minus strand of CAMLHQ010000051.1, from coordinate 4,555 downwards.
GGTCAGCGCCTTGACCGATGAGCACCACCGTTGGATCGAGCAGGTGCTGTCTGCACAATCGGAAGACCAGTTCCGTGATCGGGCGCAGAAACAAGAGGCGGCGGACATTTTGGAATGGGCTCTCAGACAACTATCACCTGAAAACCGAGCCGTACTGACGCTTGTGCATCTGGACGGCTATTCCGTGCGCGAGGCGGCGGAGTTATTGGGATGGAGTCTCGTCAATGTCAAAGTACGGGCGCATCGAGCGAGACAGGCGCTGCGCAAGGTGCTGAGCCACACTTCACGAGGGGGCACGTAAATGGCACAAAGCGACGACAAGATCCAAAAGCTTGAGCGCGTCCTGACCGAAAGTTACCGCTCCCGGTCGGACCTCCCCTCCGGTTCTATCGACGTGACGCAGGACGTCATGCGGGAAATCCGTCGATCGACTGGCGAACGAGCGTGGTGGACGCCGTCGGTCCTTGATCAGCTCGTGTGGCGAACCGCGACCATTACCGCTGCGGTCGTGTTGATGGTGACGGTGCTCACCGTCGGTCTGATTCGTCCGCAGACCGGAGAGAGTGGCGGTCTGCTGGCGGAAGAGTTCGATTCGGTCCCGCTATTTGCAGAATAAGGAATCGGAGGAGGAGCTAATCATGTCACGACTGAAATTATGGGTGGGCCTGATCGTCCTATTTGGCGCCGGAGCCCTGACCGGTATCGTTGCGACGTGTCTGTTCATGGACTTCGAGCGGACGCATCGTGGAGAGCGCGGCCCGGCTGCCCAGCATGAACGGATCATGAAGCGCCTCACGCATGAACTGTCGTTGACGCCGCAACAGCAAACCGACATCGAGCCGATCGTGAGCCGGGCTCACATGGCGATTCTCGAGCTGCGGTTTGCACATCAAGCCGAAATCGAACAGATCCTGGCCAAGGGGATGGCCGAACTCAAAGAGAAACTGTCTGCGACGCAGCAGCCAGAATTAGATAGGATGTATAAGGGGCTGCAGCAGCGGTGGCAGGTTTCACGCGAGTACCTGGACGCGCAAAAGAAGATGTTGTCACAATAGACGCCATCGCGCAGTGAGGACGGAAACGAGAAGGAGATCATGGCTGAATCCATCCACTTCGCAACCACAGTGAAACGCTGGCTGCTCGGGCTCTCGGCGGCCTCTCTCTTGGCCCTGGGCCTGTATGCCCTGTTGGCCAAGTCGGGCGAGGAGCCCTCGCGCGCCAATCAACCGCCGGTTGGAGCCCGCCTCCTGCCGGTTGTGGTAGCCCCAGCCAAAATAGGAGACATCGGCATCTATCTCAACGGACTGGGCTCGGTCGTGCCGTTGAACACCGTTAATGTGAAGAGCCGGGTCGATGGGCAGCTCATGAAGGTATTGTTTCAAGAAGGTCAGCTCGTGCAGAAGGGTGAACTGTTGGCTGAGATCGACCCGCGCCCCTTCGAAGTGCAATTGCTCCAAGCCGAAGGACAAATGGCGCGGGACCAGGCTGGACTGAAGAACGCACGGCTGGATTTGCAGCGGTACAAGGAGTTGTACGAACAAGGGTACGTTCCCAAACAGCAGCTGGATACCCAAGACGCCATGGTGCGTCAGTCCGAAGGCATTGTGAAGGCCGACCAAAGCCAGATCGACAATGCCAAACTGCAACTGGTCTATAGCCGCATCACGGCGCCAATCAGCGGCCGCGTGGGATTGCGCCTCGTGGACCCGGGCAACATGGTCCACGCAAACGATAATAATGGTCTGCTGGTCATCACACAGCTCATTCCGATCACCGTCGTCTTCACCATACCGGAGGACAATCTGCCCGCCGTACTGGAACGGCTCAAAGCAGGCCAGCAGCTGACCGTCGATGCGTTCGACCGTGAGCAAAAGAAAAAACTGGCCACCGGCACGCTGCTGACGGTTGACAACCAGATTGATCCGAACACAGGCACCGTCCGGCTCAAAGCCGTGTTTCCAAACGAAGATAGCGCCCTGTTTCCCAATCAGTTCGTCAATGCGCGACTGCTGTTGGAAGTGAAGCACGGCTTGACCATCGTGCCCTCTGCCGCCGTCCAGCGCGGAGCCAAAGGCACCTTTGTATATGTGGTGAAAGAGGACCAGACGGTCGCCGTGCGGTCCGTGGCCGTTGGCGCGGCTCATGGCGACGACGCATCGATCAGTTCGGGTCTCTCGCCGGACGAATTGGTGGTCGTGGACGGCACTGAGAAACTCCGCGAAGGTAGCAAAGTCGATATACGAAACCAGGCTGACAAGCCTGCCAGGGATACTGACGCGCCCCCGGCCGGAGCCGACAAACCGCAACGAGGAAGACGATCGTGAATCCGTCCCGTCTCTTCATCATGCGGCCGGTGGCGACCGCCTTGTCGATGGTCGCCATTCTGTTGGCCGGCGTGATGGCCTATCGACAGTTGCCGGTTTCGGCGCTGCCCCAGATCGACTATCCGACGATTCAGGTGTTGACGTTTTATCCCGGTGCCAGTCCCGACGTCATGGCCTCGTCGGTGACGGCGCCGCTCGAGCGGCAATTCGGGCAGATGCCCGGCTTAAATCAAATGACGTCCACGAGTTCCGGGGGCAGCTCCATCGTGACGCTGCAATTCAGCCTGGACCTGAGCCTGGATGTCGCCGAACAGCAAGTACAGGCAGGAATCAACGCGGCGTCGACCTTCCTGCCACGCGATCTTCCCGGCCCGCCCTTCTATAACAAGGTCAACCCGGCCGATGCGCCGATTCTGACGTTGGCGCTGACCTCAGCGACGTTGCCGCTGCCGCAAGTAGAAGATCTGGCTGAGACCCGGTTTGCGCAGAAAATCTCCCAGCTCTCCGGCGTAGGCCTCGTGAGCATCAGCGGAGGACAGCGGCCGGCCGTACGCATTCGTGCAAACCCTCGTGCGCTCTCGGCCTATGGACTCACGCTGGAAGATCTGCGGGCCACCGTGGCCGCCGCGAACGTCAATCAGGCCAAAGGCGCGTTCGACGGGCCGCGGAGGGCGTCCATCATCAATGCGACCGATCAACTACTGTCGAGCAGCGACTATCGACCGCTCATCATCACCTATCGCAACGGCGCCCCCGTCCATATCTCCGACGTCGCCGACGTGATCGATAATGTGGAAAATGTGAGGCAGGCGGCCTGGATGAACGAGACGCCGGCCGTGCTCGTCAACATCCAGCGGCAGCCGGGGGCGAACGTCATCGAAGTGGCGGACCGCATCAAGAAGCTCCTGCCGCAACTGCAAAGTGCGTTGCCGTCCTCCGTGCAAGTGACGGTGTTGACCGACCGAACCACGTCGATTCGCGCCTCGGTACACGACGTGCAGTTCGAACTGATGCTCGCCGTGGCGCTTGTCATCATGGTCATTTTTTTATTTCTCCGGACGCTGTCGGCCACCATCATTCCCGCGGCCGCGGTCCCTTTGTCGCTCGTCGGGACGTTCGGCGCGATGTACTTGATGGGGTTCAGCCTCAATAATCTGACGTTGATGGCGCTCACGATTTCGACTGGATTTGTCGTGGACGATGCGATCGTGATGATCGAAAACATCTCACGGTACATCGAGCGTGGTGAGTCACCGCTGCAAGCCGCTCTGAAAGGGTCGGAACAAATTGCGTTTACCATTCTCTCGCTGTCCATCTCGCTGATCGCCGTGCTGATCCCGCTCCTGTTCATGGGCGATGTCGTAGGACGACTGTTCCGCGAGTTTGCCGTCACCTTGAGTATGACCATCGTCATTTCGGCCGTCGTGTCGCTCACATTGACGCCGATGATGTGCGCCAGGCTGCTGCACTACCAACGCGAAGCGGAGCAGGGGACGTTTTACCGCTGGTCTCAAGGAATCTTGGACCGAATCATCGCCGCCTATGGCAGGACGCTGCGGTGGGTGTTGAACCATCAATCGGCCACTTTAGCGGTGGCGATTGGGACACTCGTGTTCACCGTCCTTTTATATGTGGTGATACCCAAGGGCTTCTTCCCGCTGCAGGACACGGGCGTGATCCTGGGCATTTCTGAAGCGCCCCAATCGATTTCATTTCCGGCGATGATCGAGCGGCAGCAGACGCTGGCCAAAACCATCCTCGCCGATCCGGCCGTCTCCAGTCTGTCGTCCTTCATCGGTGTGGACGGCACCAACACGACACTGAACAGCGGACGCATTTACATCAATCTGAAACCCTTCGCCGAACGTAGAGGCAACGTGCAAGACGTCATCTTGCGGCTCCAACGTGAGTTAGCCGACGTCGAGGGTATCTCCTTGTTCCTACAGCCGATGCAGGATCTCACAGTCGAGGATCGGGTCAGCCGCACGCAATATCAATATACGCTGGAAGATGCCGACCCGGAAGAGTTGAGCCGATGGGCGCCTACCTTCGTCGAGGCGCTCCAGACGTTGCCGGAACTAAAGGACGTCGGCAGCGACCAACAGGATCAGGGGCTGGCTTCTCTGTTGGTCATCGATCGAAGCACGGCCTCGCGGCTGGGCATCACGCCACAGCTGATCGTCGATACCCTCTATGACGCATTCGGACAACGGCAAGTCTCGACGATGTTC